>JAFSET010000096.1 GCA_017435615.1 Oscillospiraceae bacterium
GGTTGCCGCCAGCGTGATCAGGCTGCTGTAGTCCTGGGGATTGATATCCGCAACCTCCACATAGTACATACCGTCCTTCGCAACCGGCTCCCAGTCACCAAAGCTGACGCCGTCCACAGAGCCGGTGAAATAGAACCGCACCGCGAGCTTGTTCTTGAACACCAGGGACGCGCCGTAGAACTGCAGGTCACTGACCGTACCGCCGACAGACATTTGCGCATGCTCTGCAGGCAGCACTGCATCCTCCAGCTCATAGCCCGCGTTGGCCAGATCGTCGGTATTGACGTTAAAGTAAAGCTGTGCCTTTGCGCCATAGTGCAGCATAGCCTGCACCAAATTCTTGGTTTTTTCCGGATACTCCCCGGTCAGAAGCTGCTCCGCATAGCCGCGGACAGAATAGGTGTTTTCCAGCACCACAGTATCACCGCTGACAAACTGCAGCTCGATTTCCTCAGTCATCTGGGCTGCCGCCAAATCCACGGAAACGGTATACTTGCCGTTTTCATCGGCAGTCAGCTCACTCAAGTCATACTCAGTGGTTTCGCCGTTGAAGCTTACACGGACCTTGGTAGCCGGGTCAGCCTCCACCACAAAATTCATAGCCAGGTCGTCACCCAGGCAGACCTGCTGGGAAATAACCGGTTCTTTCTTCTGCGCCGGCAGTGTGAATGTAAACTGGTTGGCCTTATTCATATATTTACCCATATGCGTAGAATAATAGGTGAATTCTACATCTTGACCGTCGTTGCTGAAATTCATCATTCCTACAAGGCCCAAACCGCCAAGATCACCGTCGATCAACTGTGCATCGATCAGGAATTGTTTGACCTCATTGCCATGATCTCCAATATCGGTACGCCACACCACATCGTCGCTTGCCAAAATGTGGCCAGAGAATACCATAATGATATTTTCATGCTTTCTGATAAACTTATCCCATATCTGATCCGCATTATTGGCAGGCTCTGCCTCTCCCTTGGTAAATCCGTAACCGGAAGGGACGTGGGCATCCGCGCCATCCAGCCAGGTGCCATCGTGGTTCATATAGCCGTGGGTAATAATAATGGCCTGGTGATCAGGGTGCGCCGCGACGATCTCATTTGCCCACTCCAGCACAGAATCACGGGGGCCGAATTCCAGAGCGATCACCAGGTATTTATTGCCCTGGATCTCAAATTTCTGCCAGGAACTGCCGGAATCGTCCTGTGCGCCTATGGACTCCGAATAAGCACCGCCATAGGTATCCATTTCCCGGAACAGACTCAGTGGGAAGTATTGATTCATATTGGTCAGATCACGATAGGTCTGTGCGGTATTATAATCATGATTACCGGGCACGCAGATATACGGCACTTTTCCGTCAATGATATCGTAAGCTTCCCGGGCACGCTCCCAATGGAGTATGCTGTTATCATCTGTAATATCACCCACATTGAGGACCATCTGAACATTTTCCGGTTCGATCTGATCTGCGATCCACTGGTACATATTATTTAACTTTTCAGGATAATAGTGGGTTAGAATCTGCTGATCCGGGATAATGACGATGGAATAGTCGGAGGGCTGCTTCTCCACATCGATCCACTCCACGACCCGCTGGTAAACCTCAACCGCATTGTTATTGGCAGACAGGTCCCTAAGTGTTTCAGCATTCTGGTCTTCGTCCAGAGGCAGATCCAGCAGCAAACCCTCCGCCTGATTCATTTGTGCGGTTTTCATGCTGTATTGCACCTGCTCTGCAGACAGCGGCTTATTCCACACACGGACATCCGCCACCTGTCCCACAAAGGGATACTGCCAACCGGAACGGTTATCCCGTCCCACATACAGGGTCGATACATTCACCAGTTTGTCAATGGTATCATTGGTATATACCGCTTCTCCATTGATATAACAGGTGACGGTGCAGGCCGCACTGTCACATACCCACGCAATATGCGTCCATTCACCGGTGCGCACATCAACATTGGCAACATAGTTGGTCCCCACACCGGAGGCATTGGCATAATACAGACGCGGTCTGCCTTTGGTATAAATATCCATATGGAACGAAGCATCCGGATAAGCGGAAATGACCGTTAATCTCTTATCATCTTCGGTTGCCTTGGGTACCTTGACCCACGCTTCAACAGAGGAAACTCCGGCACCGACAGTTTTGGTGGTCTTCCATTTTGCGCCGGCCGAGAAATTATAACCCTCATTGGAATACGCGGACTCCTCCGGCAGATCGATCTTCTTAGACCAATAGACTGTTGGCATCATATGGTTCTGCGCCGCAGTACTGTCCTGAATGAGTACTCCATCACGGGCATCCAGTTTCCAGTAATGCACCAATCCATCCTCGTTGCCTTCCAGAATACTGTCCTTGTTGTTCGCGATCTCTTCCGCGGATCTGGTTACGCTCCAAATGCGGACGTCTTTGATGGCACCCTTCAAATAGCTGGTATTGCCGGTATGGGTATCAAAGATGCCGTAACCCAAAATAGGTGCTGTATACGACGGCGTACTTTGCTCAAAAACAGAATACGCAACTGTGGCATCCAACTGCCCGTCCACATAGAATTTCACACTGCCCTCTTCCCTTGTAACCGCCAAATGGACCCACTGATCCTTGGCAATTACGCTTGTGCTGAAGAGCTGCCCGGATTTTCCCGCGCCGGTCATATCCGCCCAACGCAGTTTTCCGCCTTTGATATCCAACTGCCAGTCGCCGGCTATCGCAACCTGGGTCTTTGCGTTATAGGCATTGATCAGCGCACTGATGTTTGCCTCGGAGTCACTGTCCAGCTTTACCCACATCTCCACAGTTTTGGGTATCTGACCAACAGACTGCTGCGCAACCACCAACGGTTGATTGACACCGGAGAACTGTAATCCCGTTTCGCCGATCCAGGAAGTGGAATTGCCTGTAATACTGCCGCTGTTTTCGCCCGCAGAATCCGCAATCACCGCACCCTGGGACTCATCCAGCTTCCAATAATGCATCAGTCCCGCTTCCTGTCCGGTCAGGGTCTTATTCATATCCGCGGCGATCTGTTCACCGGTTCTGTCCACATCCCACAGGCGAATATCCTTTAGTGCTCCATCCAGGTAGTTGGAATAGCTAAGGGTATTATAAACACAGTAGCCCAAGGTAGGACAGGTGGCAGATTGTGTTTTTTCTTTATCCAGAGTAATATACTTCACACCGGAAGCCTTTGTAACGGTATCCTCTACACCGTTGATATAGAACTTGATATCACCCTCGCTGCGCACCACCGCAACATGGGTCCATTTGCCTGTCCGAATGTTTGTTTTACCGTTCATTTGCCCGGACTGGCCGTTGGCATTTTTTTCGACCCAGCGCAGGTAGCCCGCGGCTGTCGTTCCCAAATACCAATCTCCGGATACCGCAGCCGCCTGCGTTTTCCCGCTGTAAGCCGCGATCAGGGTCTCCTGGTCGGCCTGCGTATCCGTATCGATCTTTACCCAAAACTCAATCGCCTGAGGAATATGATCTACAGGCTTCTGCATGGTAACAACCGCCTCATTAACACCGGAAAATGCCAATCCGGGCTCCTTTTCGAAGGAAACATTGGGCGTGATCGTACCGTTCAGGCCATTCGTTACAGAATCGTAAAAGGCTGTACCTGTCTGCTCATCCAGTTTCCAATAGTGCATCAGCCCTTGCTGCTGCGGATCGATATCCGCATACATGTCCGCGCAAATCTGTTCCTGGGTACGGGTGCTGCTCCATAGACGGACATCACCGATCGAACCGTTCAGATTATTTTTTGCTTTGGCGGTGGTAATGCTGCTGTAGCCAAACGTAACCGGATTTGCAGGCTGCGCATCGTAGCCAATAACACTGTTCTGCCAGGTGTAGACCAATTCCCCGTTGATATACAGGATCAGCTCCCCTTCCTGTCGCGTAATAGCAACGTGCATCCATTCACCGGTCCAATGGTTTTGGGAACTGATCATTTTCATCTCATAGCTGCTGGTTTGACTGACCGTGTCGGAAACGGTTTGCTCTGTCACCTCATACCACCACAGCGCACCGCCGGCATTGGTGAACAGCGCAAAATCACCCACAGTCGAAGACGCCGAACCTGCGGGAGCGACACTGCTGATCAGCGGCTGGCGGTATTCCAGCGTGTCACTGTTGATGCGTGGGTTCATTTTCACCCACATTTCAATCGTATTTGGAATCTGCGCGATCGTGCCGTCAGTCTGCGCCACGCAGGAATCCGTACCTGTAAAGGAAAGTCCCTGCTTCAGGCTCTCCTCCGGCTGCCGGTCCAGCTTGATCTGCAAATTGTCAAAGGCTACATCACTGTAATGCGCACGCAGACCGACCTGACCCATTATTTGCTCAGCATCGCAATCATAAACAGTTTGTGTGCGTTTGGTTGGATCCTCCACCAGGCTAAGTGTGGCCGTAATACTATCCGCATCGAAATCCAGCCGCAATGTGACCGGTTTTTTGATGCCGTTTTTATAAAGGGCATTTCCTCTTCCTGTTTCGGAAAGCACACGCATATGCTCCTGCCATGGAGAAAAGCTGCCTGTTACAATATCAATGCGGTTCCCGGCATCCGGCCAGCCGGCGCTCATAGACTCTACCAAAAATGCCAACGCGTCAATTTCTCCGGCTCCATTTCCTACACCGGAAGCGCCCAAATACACGGCAGAGTTTACCACGGTATTCATCGGGATAATATCCACAGACAGATATTCAATATCCTTGAATTGCGCATTTACCATGGCCTTCATTTCACCGTCATCACCGCTTGGCATAAGGATGCCACCGTTTACAGTGAAGCCACTGCTTCCGGACTGATATAAAGTAAAATCCTCCAAATCAGACGCATCAGAAAAATCCCAACACATAACACCACTGATGGGATCCGGCTCAACCGTTTCTGCCGCGCCGGCGGAAGTCAGCGGTACCGCCATGGGCAAGACCATAACCAAAGCCATCAGCAGTGCCAGTAATCTACTCAAATTTGTTTTCATGCGTGTATACCTCCTGTTGTACTTGCGTGGGCTTCTTCCACGCAGCTATTAAAAAACGCCTTTATTACAATCAGAGTTGTAACGCGCCAGTGCGCCTTTACAACTTTGATTGTAAGTATTGCACAAAATATACTGCGTTTTCTGTTGTTTTTATATCATGTTTGTACAAATTTGTCAAGAGATACTCTTCCATCTTACTGGATATCGGCTTTGTAAGGGGACCGCGGGACGGGAAACCCGTCCCCTATATTCATGATAATAGAACTTCCAGGGCGCACGCAGAGGGACGGCTCCTTGTGTACAGAACGCAAGGAGCCGTCCCCTATGTTCACCGTGTGCAACATCCTTTATTTTTCCAGCAGGCGGCTGTAGCCGTTGCCGTACTGCACGCACTGGGATACCCGGCTGAGGGTGGCAGAGGATATATCCGCCTGGGACATCACCTGATTATAGGTATTGCCCTTCATCAAAAGCTCCGCGGCATACAGCCGCTCAGCCATATTGGAGATCTCCTTTTTGGTACAAAGGTCTTCAAACAGGTATTCTATATCCCGGGCATTATCAATTTTTGCCAGCATTTCAAACAGCTTCAGCCGTTTCTCCAGATTACTCATATTATTTTCTCCTATTACAGTTTTCAAATAGGTATTACGGATTGCCACACCAGTGTGAGCAATGGTTCGCAATGACATGGGGGAACGGATTGCCACACCACTTAAGCGCACTGGCTCGCAATGACACCGCTTTTGGTTTTTTGTGCATCTACAGCAGTGACACGGTTAGCCTAATTACTTTGCCTTAAGAAGGACCGGGTTTTTTCGCTTTTGGGAGCGTCAAAGATCTCCTGGGGTGTGCCCATTTCCTCGATGACTCCGTCTGCCATATATATTACCAGATCCGCTACCGATTTTGCAAATGCCATTTCGTGGGTCACCACCACCATAGTCCGCCCCTGGTCACGCAAGGCCCGGATGGCAGCCAGCACCTCCCCGGTCAGCTCCGGATCCAGGGCAGAGGTCGGCTCGTCAAAGCAAAGGATCTCCGGACTTAATGCCAACGCCCGGGCAATCGCCACCCGTTGCTGCTGGCCGCCGGAAAGCTGACAGGGATAGCTGTTCGCCTTTTCGGAAAGTCCCACCGTCCGCAGCAGCTCCATGGCACGGCTTTTCAGTTCCTGCTTTGTCCCCTGCTTTTGCAGCATAGGAGAAAGCATCACATTTTCCAAAGCCGTATACTGGGGAAACAAATTAAAATTCTGAAAGACCAGTCCAAAGCTGCGTCTTGCCTGCCGAAGCTGTTCCTGGGTCTGCCCGGCAGACAGCAGGCTTTTGCCATCGACATAGAGCCGACCTTCATCCGGGGTCTCCAAAAAATTCAGGCAACGCAACAGCGTAGTCTTTCCGCTGCCGGAGGACCCAATGATCGCCAGCACCTGTCCACGCTCCAGGCTGAAGGATACGCCCTTCAGGACCTGGGTGCTTCCAAAGCTTTTTTTGAAATTATCTACCTGCAGCAAAGCCATAGACTCAACTCCTGAAATAGCTCAATTTCTTTTCCAGCTTGCCAAACAGCACGGTCAGCAGGCCATTGAACAGCAAATAAAACACGCCGGTGTAAAACAGCGGCCACAACAGACCTTTTTTAATAAAGGACTGGCCCATATAGGTGACCTCATATATGGCTATGACCCGGGCTAAGGCCGTATCCTTCACCAGGGTGATGCACTCATTGCTCATAGGGGCCATAATCCGCTTAACCACCTGCAGCAGGACCACCTTGAAGAAGATCTGAGGCTTGGTCATGCCCAGCACCTGTCCTGCCTCCCACTGCCCTGCCGGGATGGACTGGATGCCGCCCCGGTAGATCTCGGAGAAGTAACAGGCGTAATTGATGGAAAAGGCCACGATCACTGCCGCAAATCGGTCCAGTGAGGGCAGATCAAACAGAAGACCGGGCCCATAGAAAATGATAATCAGCTGCAGCATCAGGGGCGTGCCACGGATCACCCAAACAAAGCCCCGTGTCAGTTTTTGCAAGGGTGCAAACCGGCTCATAGAGCCAAAGCAGACCACAAACCCCAGGGGCAGCGCAAACAGGAGGGTCAGTGCAAATATTTTAATGGTTTCCCAAAAACCTGTTAAAAGCTCCATCGTTACCGGGATGAACATGCAAAGGCCCTCCTTTCTTCAAATTCCAATTTATCGGGTTGTTTATCAAAACTCGTAGGGACACCCCTCCTGGGGTGTCCGCAAAGATTTTGGAGCTCGATGCGCCAAAATCTTTCTTATTCGTTTATGCGCAGGAACAAAATCGGTCCATCGAGGACCAATTTTGTTTCGGACACCCCAGGAGGGGTGTCCCTACGAAAAAATCCGCAACTGCTCTAAAAATAAGAATTTAATCCTTCACCAGGGTCAGTTGGTATTTTTGGGCCAGGGCATCCAAGGTGCCGTCAGCCATCAGCTTATCCATAAATTCATTGAATACCTTTGTGACATCGGAGTCCTGACGGAAGCCGACACCGTACTGCTCCTGGGTCAGAGCAACACCTTGTGCCAGGTCCGGATAGCCGGTACCCTCGCCGATCATAGCACCGGCCATGGTGATATCGATCACGCAGGCATCCGCCGTTCCGGAGGAAACCTCCAACAGAGCCATAGCCATATCCTGCAGCTTCAAATAGTCGGTAATGCCCATGCCGTCGAGAACCTCTTCGGCTACGGAGCCATCCTCTACCGCAAACTGCAGATCCTTTACGCTTTCCGCATCCGGATAATCCGCAACCCGGTCCGCCTTCATTACGATCACCTGGGCATTGACCACATAAGGATCGGAGCAGCTTGTGTTGGCACGCACATCATCAGAAATAGTCATACCGTTCCAAATGGCATCGATGTTCTTATCCTTCAGCTCATTAAACTTCTGTCCCCAATCGGCCAGGAGGAAAAACTCACATTCCACACCCAGCTCCTGGGCAAACAGCCGGGAAAGCTCCGCGTCAAAACCGGTCCACTGGCCGTTTTCGTCCTTATAGTCCATAGGCTCATACTCTGTAATGCCCACAACGAATTTTCCCTTATCCTTAATATACTGCAGATCGGAACCATCCTTCGCTCCACCGCAGCCGGCAAAACACATCATCACCATCAAAGAGGCCATCACCAATGCAAACAGTTTTTTCATCACAATCCATCCTTTCGCTCCCAGTTTTGTACCGGGGTGTTGTTGATAATGGAAGTATACTTTACTTCGTTAAAGTTGTAAAGTGTTTTTTTCCTGTTTTTGCATATTTTATCAGGATGCACAAAACCCGCATACTCTTTACCACTTTAGTTTGGTAAAGTTTTACAGCTATTCCATATAAAAATGCATCCGGGATGGCCCACAGGGTCATCCCGGATGATCAACTGCTTATTCAACTGTCAGGGTCACCACATTGGAATAGATCACATTTCCGTAGCTGTCTGTGATCACGCAGCGGTACTGATTGCCGTCACGGGTCTTGGTCGCAGGCACGCTCAGCGTAGCGGTCTGATTTCCGCTGGCCGGGGAGTTTTTCCACTGGCCGTCAGCAGAAGCGCGGTACTGCCACTGGAAGGTTACGCCGGTGCCCTTGGCGGTTACCGCAAAGCTGGCTGTGCCGCCTGCTTTCAGCACAGCGTCCTTGGGCTGCGCGGTGACCTTCAGGGTCACAATATTCAAGGTTGCTTCCGTGGAACAGACAACATTGCCGTAGCCATCCGTAATCACACAGCGGTATTGGTAGCCGTCACGGGTCTTGGTCGCAGGCACGCTCAGCGTGGCAGTCTGATTACCGCTGGCCGGAGAGTTTTTCCACTGGCCGTCGGCAGCGGTGCGGAACTGCCACTGATACTGCAAAGCTGTCCCCTGGGCCTTTACGGTGAATTTGGCTGTGGAACCTGCGATCAAATTCTGAGCCGCAGGCTGGGCGGTCAGTTTCAGGATCACCACATTCAATGTGGCTTCGTTGGAAGCAATCACATTGCCGTAGCTGTCGGTAATCACACAGCGGTACTGATAACCGTTACGGCTTGCGGTAACCGGAACCGTCAGCTCCGCTGTGGCATTGCCGGTAGCCGGAGACTTTTTCCACTGGCCGTCAGCAGAGGTGCGGTACTGCCACTGATACTGCAGCTCTGTGCCCTCACAGGTCACGGCAAATTTTGCTGTGGAGCCTGCGATCAGATTCTGTGCTGCAGGCTGGGCGGTGATCTTCAAGGTTATGATATGCAATGAGGCTTCATTGGAATAGATCACATTGCCATAGCTGTCGGTGATCATACAGCGGTACTGGTAGCCATCACGGCTTGCGGTAACCGGAACCGTCAGCTCCGCTGTGGCATTGCCGGTGGCCGGTGAATTCTTCCACTGGCCCTCTGCCGTAGTGCGGAACTGCCACTGATATTGCAGATCCGTTCCTTCACAGGTCACGGCAAACTTGGTCGTACCGCCTGCCAGCCGCCATATGTCCGACGGCTGCTGAGTGATCACGCCACGGCCATACTCCAAAGTAAGCTGTGCGTTTTGCAGATCTCCGTTATTGGTTCCGAATTCAATTTGATCCCACTGCTCCTGAGAGCCTTTGTAGCCAACAGTCTGCAGGCTCTGGCACATAGAGAACGCGTAATTGCCGATGGTCGTTACGCTGCTGGGGATCACGATCTCCGTCAGGCCGGCACAGCGGCAGAACGCCTCCACACCGATGGAGGTCACCCCATCAGCAACGCTGTAGCTGCCGCTGATGGTGCCGGGAGCCTGGATCAGCGCAGTCTTATCCTTATTATAGAGAACACCAACGGTGTCCGAGCAGTAATGAACGTTGGCTTCATCCACCCATATACCGGTCAGATTGGTACACTCGGCAAAAGCGTAATTACCAATTTTTTCCACATTGACACCAACACTGACAGACGTCAGACCGTTGCAGGAGGAAAAGGCATATTCGGAAATAGCGGTCACGCTGCCGCTGATCTCATAGCTGCCGGAAAACGCACCGGGTGCCTGGATCAGCTTTGTCCGGTCCTTGCTGTAAAGCACACCGCTGTCACTGCAAAAATGGGCATTATTCTCATCGACGGAGATGGCGGTGAGATTGGAGCAAAAGTTAAATACATACTGACCGATGGAGGTTACGCTGGCAGGAACGGTCACTTCCGTCAGGCTCTTGCAGGAATTAAAGGCCATACTGCCAATGCTTTTTACACCGTCAGCAATATGATAGCTGCCGCAGATGCCACCGGGGGCCTGGATCAGGCTCGTTTGGGCTTTGTTCAGCAGAACGCCGCTGCTGTCACTGCTGTAGGCGGAATTTTCCCCGTCCACAGTAAAGCCTGTCAGGCTGGGGCAGAAGGTAAAGGCATAGCTGCCGATGGAGGTCACGCTGGCAGGAATGGTCACTTCTGTCAATTTCGCACAATAGGTAAAGGCATAGTTTCCGATGGTCGTGACCTGGTCCGGAATGGTCAGCTCCGTCAAGTTGCCGCAGGACCAAAAGCTGTATCTTCCCAAAGTCTTTGCTGACTGGGGTATGGACACGGTTCTTAAGCCGGAGCAGTAGCTGAAGGCATAGTTGCCAATAGCGGTCACACCCTCCGGAATGACCACCGAGGTCAGTCCCGGACACTGATAGAACGCATAATTGCCAATGGCAGTCACCGGGTAACCCTCAATGTTATCCGGGATGACCAATTCCCCGGCCACAGAAGGGTCGCAGTCCAAAATAGTCACCTGCTCCTCTGCTACGGTATATTTCAGGCTTTCGTACACAGCCGCCTTTGCGCTGTCCGGCAGAACAACGGCACACAGCACCACTGTCAATACCAACGCAAGCGTGCCAAGCCTTGTCATTGCTTTCATAAATACATTCCCCTTCCAGTTTGTATACTGTATATATTGTATCACATTTTTTTACTGTGTCAAACAAAACCACGGTCTTGCTTCTTCCCCATCGTTGATTTGACTTTTCCGCACAATTGCCGTATAGTAAAAGTCATCTATGAAAAAGAAGGTATTCGGCTATGGAAACAAGACTTGGATGGCTCAGGCTCAACGGCAATCAGCTAAAGCTCCTGGCACTGCTGTTTATGACCGTTGATCATATAGGTGCCTATCTGCTGCCCCAGTATTTTGGCCTGCGGATGATTGGACGGCTGGCTATGCCCATTTTCGCCTGGATGATCGCAGAGGGCTGCCGATACACCCGGAATAAGTCTAAATATCTGCTGACCATGGCCGCCTTTGCCGCCATTTGTCAGGTGGTCTATCTTATATTCAAAACCTCCCTGTACCAGTGTATTCTGGTGACCTTCAGCATGTCCATCCTGCTGATCTACACCGTGGACTACGCATCTAAGAAAAAAACGCCCCTCAGCCTTGTGCTGCTGGGCGCGCTGGTTGGTGCCGTTTGCTATATCTGTGTATTCCTGCCGGGGGATCTTCCCGGGACGGATTTCCGGGTGGATTACGGCTTTTTCGGCGTTTTACTGCCGGTGATGATCTATTTGGGCCGGAGCAAGCAGGAAAAGCTGCTTTTGGCCGCCGTGGGATTGGTTGCACTTGGCCGGGAATACGGCTATCCCCAGTGGCTGGCTCTACTGGCTTTGCCGCTGCTTTCTGTGTACGACGGCACCCGGGGAAAGCTTCCTATGAAATATCTGTTCTACATTTATTATCCGTTGCATTTGGTGGTGATCTACGCCATTGCCATGCTTATCAGGTAGGATATACACCACCGGAAGCAATGAAGCTTTTCATTCTTATTTTTCGAGCTGTTTGAACTTTGCGGAAACCTACCGTTTTGTCATTGCGAGCCAGTGCGCACACTGGCGTGGCAATCCGTTTCCTCGGCATTTGAAAAATGCCATTGCCCGTCAGGGCAATCTGCTCGATAAACTAAAATTTTCAGGGGAGACTGCAAATACCGCAGTCTCCCCTGTTTGATTATAATGCTTCGGCGTAGATCACACCTTCGGCCTGCATAAACTCTTCCAGCAGGTCCTCCTGCAGTCTGCGCTTTTTTACTTTGATGGTGGCCGTATATGCCCGGACGCCGTCATCCAGGTCCATATAAGGCTCCTTTTGGATGTCCGCGATCTCAAAGCTGTTGTTGTGCACATACCGCAGCAGATCACCCAGCGGTACATTGCTGGACATTTCAAAATAGATATCTAAAGATCTGCTCTTGCGATGCATCTTGCTGTCCATATGCTGCATCAAGGTCATGACGATCAGCACAGTGATCGCACCGACTACAGCACCCTCATAGAAGCCAATGCCCAGTGCCAAACCCACACCTGCATCCGCCCACAGGCCGGCAGCCGTGGTCAAGCCCTTGATCTGATGACGCCGGGTAACGATAATGGTACCGGCACCCAAGAAACCAATGCCGCTGACGACCTGGGCACCCATACGCACCGGATCACCTGTACCAAAGCTTTGGTAGATAAACTGGTTGGTCAGCATGATCAGGCAGGAGCCCACACACACCAGCATATAAGTCCGCAGACCGGCAGCACGGTTCTTAAGGCCACGCTCCCATCCCATAAGACCGCCCAGCAGTGCAGCGGCAAATACACGCAGTGCCACAGCCAAATATGTAATCTCTCGAATCGCCATACAATCCACTCCTTTTGATCATATTACCATACTATGTATATAAATGCAACAAGATCACTTAAAATCAGCGTTTTTTTCTACATATTTGCCTGATATTTTAACCTTTTTTGCGTTTTTCAGTCTTTACTCTCCGCGATAGCCTCGATTTCGCAAAGCACGCCCTTAGGCAATGCCTTCACAGCTACGCAGCTTCTTGCAGGCTTGGAACAGAAATACTGCTCATAAACCCCGTTAAAAGCGGCAAAATCCGCCATATCCGCCAAAAAACAGGTAGTTTTAATTACCTTATCAAAGCTGCTGCCGGCTGCTTGCAGCACGGCACCAACATTCTGGCAGCTCCGGTGGGCCTGGGCCTCAATGCCCTCCGGCACAGTACCGGTGGCAGGATCCACAGGGATCTGACCGGAGGTAAAAACCAGCCCTAAGGCACACATTCCCTGGCTATAGGGGCCAATGGCTGCAGGGGCGTTGGATGTTTCAATGGAATTCATATTGTATTCTCCTTTTCGATCAAAGTTTTCTCCCGGCTTTGGCAGGTAAACAGTAAGATCTGCTTCTGCTGTGCCGCCTGACGGAGCAGCGCAAGAGCAGCCTGCAGCCGGGTGTCATCAAAGCGGACCAGGGCATCGTCCAGCACAAGGGGGGCATCCGGGGTCAGCTCCTCTGCCACCGCCAGCCGCAGTGCCAAATATAACTGATCCACGGTGCCGTCGGAACGCCACTGGGGCGGAAGCGTCTCGTTTTCATCCTGGGCAGAGGTGCGCAGGCTCAGGTCACTTTCCATGGTAATGCGCTGATAGCGGCCACCGGTGAGCAGCTTAAAATATTCCTGCGCCTTGCTGCTGATCCGGGGCGCAAACCGACGCTGCAGCGTAGTGGTAGCCTGATGAAGCTGTTCCAGGGCCAGTTCCAATGCCCGGTAGTAGTCTTCCAGGCGGCCGATGCGGCGGTTAACCGCTTCAACCTGGGCATCCAATGCCTCCTCCGGCTCAAAGCTCTCCGCTTGTCCCATACACTGACCCAGGTCGATGTGGGTCTGACGCAGTTCAAAATTGGTCTGTGCCAACATCCGTTCCGTTTCCTGCGCACTGTACGTCAGCTCGTCCTGGAATTGAGGAGCCGGCGCGTCGGTGGCAACACTTTGGATTGCCTGGGCGTGCTCCTGGGCATTCAGCAGTTTTCTTGTCAAGGCACTAAGCTGCTGGTGATGCTGCAGAACGCCCTCCCAGTATGCCATTTTTTCAGGTAAGGTGCCATCGGTAGCAAAGGAGCTGACCTCCTGCTGCAGCAGTGCCTGCTGACGGTCCTGCTCTGTATGCGCCAGGCTGTACTGTTCCTGTTCCAGCAAGTACCGGGTCTGAGCCTGCTGATACTGCTGCGCAAGGGAAAGCCATCCATCCGGACTGATTCCGGGATATTTGGCATACACTTCTTCTATTTTCCGCTGACGACCCTTGGCCCGGCTTGCCATCACGGCCAGCAGCACCACTGCTGCCACAGCCACCACGCCACCGCCCACGGCGATCAAAGGAAAGCTTATCTGCAAAGTGCTTTGCAGGATCACACACAGAAGCAGCAAAGCCGCCGCGGCGATACCGTATATGACAGGCAGCTTTGCCTGCTTTTTCTTCTCCTGCTCCAGCAGCTTTATGGCTGCCGTATCGGCTCTGGCCCGCTCCAAAGCCTGCTCCGGTGTACACCCGGCAAAGGGCACAGGAACCTCCGGCTGCACCGGCTGTTTGGGAAGCTGCTGTCGGCGCACTTCCTGCTGCTGCACCCGTTGCTGCAGCGCCAATCCCTTTTGGCGTGCTGCCTCGGCCTGCTGAATATCCGGGAGGGTGTCGCAAAGCTCCTGCTGCTGCCGCAGCTCCTGCTGGGCCTGTTCCAAAGCATTTTGGGCATTTTTCACTGCCTGAGCACCCTGCTGAGCTGCCTGATAACGCAAAGCATCAGCGTGGTTTTCCAGCAACTTTTGCTGCTGCTCCAATTGGGCCTGGCGTTCTGTCAGTTTCCGGATCTGCTCCTGAATTTGCTGCTGACGGATCAGCTGCTCCGTCAATCTTTGTTTTTCCGCCTCCGCCTCAGGCAGCAGGCCTGTACGGTTGTGGCGGCACTTGTTTTTCAGGTCCTTGAGCTGCTTGCCCAGAGCATCACCGGCACCGGATTCATCACCGGTGGTCACCAAGTTATTCAGCCGCCGGCGCAATGCGTCATTTTGAGTCACCGGCAGATCCTGCAATCGGATAAAGCCTGCCCGGGTAAACACATCCCGTTCCACACCCAAAAGCTGTTGGCCGCAATTGGCGGCAGTCAGCTCCGGGACCTCCAGGCCGGAGTCGGTCTCATAGGCCCGGAACTCACCCATAGGAATACGGCCTCTTGTGGACCGCTCTATGGTAATGCGTCTGTCATTCCAGGTCAGCTCCATCCTGCCGGACATAAGCTCACCGGACCAGGGATCATAGCGCTGCTTATCCGCAAGGGCGGTGGTCGTGGTGCGCTGACGGGTCTCGATGCCGTAGAGCATGGCGATCAAAAACGCACACCAGGTGCTTTTTCCCCACTCATTGGGTGCCTGCAGCAAATTCATTCCCGGCTTTAATTCCAGGGTTTCATGCCGCAGCTTTCCGAACGTGGCGGTCATAGAATGAATGATCACGGCAGCTTCACCTCCTGTCCGTCCAAAAGCTGACGGCAGATCCGGGCCGCCAGCTGTGCCTTTTTGCTGAGCACCTGGCTTTCCGACTGGCTGCCCTGCTGCAGCAGCTTAAAAAGCACCCCTTCCAAGGAATCCTCTCCCACGCTGCTCCACAGATCCGGCTCCGGACGGGTCTCATCCCGGACGGTCAAATTGGGAACATTGGGGAACGCCTTTTGAAGCTGGGCTGTATCCACACCGGCGCTGTAGCCGGTCAGGGTGATGCGGTAATGGTCCTGAGTGGGAAGCTGAGGCAGTATCCCGGCCACTGCTTCCAAGGGATCGTCGCCTGCATCCGTATCCTCGTCATAAAACCGGGGGGTATCCAGGGGGCGGAAGGTCACGGCTGCTTCCTGATCCAAAGTAACGATCAGCACGCCCTTGACACCCAGCTCGTCAAAGCCACGTCCCATAGGACAGCCGGGCCAGGCGCACAGGGTCTGCCCGGCACGCAGGGAGCTGCCCTTGTGGATATGGCCCAGGGCCAGATAGTCCAGGCCGCAAGCGCGAAGCTGGTCCCGGGTAATGGGACAGTACTCCGAGCCGGGGGCATCTACTTCTCCGTGCAATACGCCCAAATGCCATTTTTCCGGGCCGCCGGCGTGAAAGCCCTTCAGAAGCGGTCCACAGTCCATGGCGGTATAGCCTGCGCCATACACCTGGCAGTCCAATTCCGGCAGAGAAACGCCCTGCATAGAAGGCTGTGTAAAAATGTGTACATTTTCCGGCCAATCCGTCCGGCTGTACGGGCTGGACGGACCCAGGTGGTCGTGGTTTCCGGGAGAGATAAATACCGGCACGCACATCTGTCCCAAATGCTTTTGCACCAGGCGCACTGTTTCCCCGGAAGGTACACCGTCAAACAGATCACCGCTGAGCAGCACAAGATCGCACTGTTCTTTGGCGCACAGCTCCGCCAGCTTCTCCGGGATTTTGCTCAGCTCCTTGCGAAGCCGCTGGGCCTGCTCCGGACTGTGGCCGGACATAGGCGCATCCAAATGCCAGTCTGCGCTGTGAAGCACTTTAATCATATACTTCCACCCTTTCCACGCCACGGCACAAGCCGGTTTGCGTATCGATCGTAAAGAGCACCGCTTCCAGCTTGGTAGGGCCATCCGCCCACTGATAGCGGCTGGTCAGATCTCCACGGAATTTGGCAATGGACTGCCTGGCCTGGACGCCAAGCACCGCGTTTTTCGGTCCGGTCATACCCAGGTCCGTCACATAGCCGGTGCCCCTGGGCAGGATCTGCGCATCCGCGGTAGGTACATGGGTATGGGTACCCCACAGGGCCGAGATCCGTCCGTCCAGCATATAGCCCATTGCCAGCTTTTCTGAGGTAGCCTCCGCGTGAAATTCCACAAAGATCAGCTTTGTATCAATACCTTTTAAAATCTTATCGATCAGCAAAAAAGGATTATCGGGCGTAAAATCCATATGGCAGCGTCCCACCAGGTCCACAACCGCCACAGGACCGGCCACAGTCTCAAACACGCCAAAGCCACGGCCCGGTGCCTGGGGGGCATAGTTGGCCGGGCGCAAAACACGTGGCTCATCATCCAGGTAATCCACGATCTCCCGTTTGCCGAAGGTATGGTTGCCCATGGTGATTACATCCGCGCCGGCATCGAGAATTTGCTGTCCCTGCCAGGGGGTCATGCCGATCATACTGGCGTTTTCTCCGCACACTGTGACAAAATCCGCTCCGGTCTGCTTTTTCAGTCGGCGCAGACTGCGGCAGATCCGGTCCATTCCCGGATTGCCCACCACATCGCCGACAGCTAATACCTTAAAGTCCATAGGCGCTCCTTACTTGATGGATTTGGCGTACTGACTGGGGGTGATCCCAAATTTTTCCTTAAACTGCCGGGAGAAGTGATGGATGGTGGAGTATTGCAGAATTTGGGCGATCTCCGTAAAATTCATCGTTCCTTCCCGGATCATCTGCTTGCTCTCCTGCAGCTTGATCCGCCGGATATATTCGCCGGGGGATATCTGCAGGTGTTTATGAAACAACGCCGTCAAATAGCTGGTGCTCACATCGGTGTTTTGAGCCACCAGCGGTACCGACAGCCGATTGCGCACGTTTGTGGTGATATACTGCTGCGCCCGGCGTATGATCTCGTTTTCGTTGCTCAGGCAGTGGGCGCTTTTCAGAGTATCCTCCGGCTCATTCATCCGCCGCAGCAAGCTAAGCAGGACCATAGACATCAGGCTCAGGATCATATCCGCAGAGTACCGGTCCATCCGCTCCTGCTCCCGGAGCATCTTCTGCAGCAAGTCTATGGCCTTTTGGGGAGATTTGAACTTACGGTTGTACAAGCCGGAAAGATCATAATCTCCCACATCGAAGGCCACGGTCATAAACCGGGGCGCCACATGAATATCCGCGTACTGCATATGCCACTGGTTGGGGCCGTAAAGCATTACATCCCCCTGTTCCAGCAAAATATCCTGGCCGTCCGCTACAGAGTGGAGGCTGCCCTGATCTACATAAGTCAGCTCCACTACGGGATGGGACTCACCGGAAAACAAAAATCCCGGCTCTTTTTCCTGATAAAACAGGGTGTAGAGCTTTTCCACCTTGAGCTGCCGGCTCAGATGCAGTTCCTTTTTAGAGGGCAGGTCTTCCAGCTCCTGGGGGATCTTCGGAGAGGCAAAGCTGACGGAGGCGTATTCCCGGAAGGCGGTGACGCTGAAGTAAACGCCTGCATTGATCTTTACCATTTTATCCAAATAAAAGTCGTGATATATCACCCCGTCGCAGGAAAGGGTCAGCACAGCCATTCCCTCGTCACAGTTCAGCCACAGCTCGTCCGCGGCACGCCAGGCCGGTGCGCTGCGATCTGACAGCTCCACCGTATGCCAGGGCTGCTCCCAGGTCTTTACATTGGGCATATTGGGTAAGATCATACCAAAGGGCTGAAAGCTTAGTCGGTTCAAATTCTGAATCATGGGCAAATTCTCCCTTCAAATTTCAGTTTATCGAGCTGTTTGAACTTTGTGAAAACCTCCCGATGTGTCATTGCGAGCCGCCGTAAACGGCGGCGTGGCAATCTCAAAGCGAAAGGGTGTACATTGGATACTCCAAAGGACCCGTGCCAGCCTAAAATTATTTATTCTTTAAGCTCTCAAATATCCTTTGGCAACCTAAACGAACAAAGTTTCCCTATGAGATTGCCACGCCAGTGTGATCACTGGCTCGCAATGACAAACGGGATGTTTCTGCAATGCCCAATCTGCTCGAAAAATAAGAATTTGCAAATTGATAAAAATAATGGAAGTGTATCAAAAACACTTCCATTATTATACATTATGAAATTGAAAATGGCAAATAGTATTTGCGCAAACAAACGAATTTTGGTGTTTTTACGTCTTAGCGCTGATATTCAAATTCAATATCATAAATATCTACCACGTCGCCGTCCTGAATACCCATATCCTCCAGCCGCTTAAACAGGCCGCACTTGCGAAGCTGCTGGTCAAAATAGTTCCTCGATTCGTAGTCATCAAAATTGATGTTCAGAATCAGCCGTTCCAGCCATTTTCCGGTGATGACCCAGGTGCTGCCCAGATGCTCGATCTGAAGCTCCTCCGGCGTACCGGCCTCTTCGATCACTTCCACATATTCCGGCTCATAAACCGTCACAGGGGGCAATGTGCGCAGCTTTTCCGCCACTACACGCATCAAATTTTTCGTACCCTGGGTCGTACCGGCAGAGATCTCATAAAGCTGGCAGCCGGCTTCCTCCACATGCTTACGCAGACGCTCTAAATTATCGCTTTCCGGCATCAGCAGATCGCACTTGTTGGCTGCCACGATCATAGGCCGGTTGCTCAGGTCCACACTGTAGTTGGAAAGCTCCGCACAGATGGCATCGAAATCCTCCACAGGATCCCGGCCCTCACTGCCGGAAACATCCACTACATGTACCAGCAGGCGGCAGCGGTCAATATGCCGCAGAAAATCGTGACCCAGGCCTGCGCCCTCAGCCGCGCCTTCGATAATGCCGGGAATATCCGCCATAACAAAGGACACGCCCTCATCCACATAGATCACGCCCAAATTGGGAAACAGGGTGGTAAAATGGTAATTGGCGATTTTCGGACGGGCGTTGGAGGTAACCGACAGCAGCGTAGACTTGCCCACATTGGGGAACCCCACCAGGCCCACATCCGCCAGCAGCTTCAGCTCCAGCACGATATCCCGTTCCTGTCCGGGCAAGCCGGCCTTGGCAAAACGGGGGACCTGCCGGGTGGGGGTAGCAAAGTGGTTGTTGCCCCAGCCGCCACGGCCGCCTTTGGCGATCACGTGGTCCTCGCCAGTGGACATATCCACAATGATCTGGTTTGTTTCCGCATCCCGGACCACTGTGCCCCGGGGGACCTGAATGATCAGATTTTCTCCACGCTTGCCGCTCATATTCCGGCCCTGTCCGCCGGCTCCTGCCTGAGCTGCGTATTTACGCTTGTAACGAAAATCCAGCAGAGTGGACAAATTGTCGTTGACATGCAGGATCACACTGCCGCCGTGACCGCCGTCACCGCCGTCCGGACCGCCGGAGGCCACATATTTTTCCCGGTGAAAGGCAACGGCTCCGTCACCGCCCCGGCCTCCGCATACGGTAATGCGGACTTTATCCACAAATAGTTCCATAGAATACTCCTCAAGTAACCGATGATGAAATCGGCAAGAATTAGTAGCGAGAGATTTTGACACAAATTAAAGTTCAGAAATCGCAGGAATACTTTGTGTATTTCAAGGTTTTTGAACTGAAAAGTTGGGGCAAAAGATCCGCTAATAACCGCAGACGGTTTCATCAGCGGTTACTTAAAATAAAAGGCTGCTGCATTAGTTTGCAGCAGCCCTTCCAAGCTTATTCGTTGTTCGTGATTACTGCTCCTGAGCGTACACGGAGCACTGACGGCGATCCTTGCCCTTGCGCTCGAAACGGACAGTGCCGTCTACCAGAGCAAACAGGGTGTCATCGCTGCCGATGCCCACATTGACACCGGGATGGATGTGGGTGCCTCTCTGGCGAACCAGAATGTTGCCGGCCAGAACGAACTGACCGTCTGCACGCTTCACGCCCAGCCGCTTAGCCTCGGAATCACGACCGTTCTTGGTAGAACCGCCGCCCTTATGGTGAGCGAAGAACTGAATACCAATCTTCAGCATGGTGTTACACCTCCAAAACTTCGATAAAATCAGGATATTGATCCCGCAGATCAACGAGATACACCATCAGCCCGGCAAGAACTGCCTGGACAGTGTCCTCCTCGTCGCAGGAAACCGGCAGGGTCAGGGTGACTCTTGCGTCTTCCTCTTTGACCCGAACTTTAGCTTTTGCGCCACACACATCATTGATGGTGGCCTCAGCCATGGAAACAACGGCAGAAACGGCTGCGCACACGATGTCCGTGCCGGCTTCCGCATAGCCACTGTGTCCGGAAACGGAGAATCCGGTAATTCTCTCGCCCTCTCTGAAAAACTCACACTTCGTCATTTTTACAGAGCGATCTTGGTGATCTCCACCTTGGTGTAAGGCTGACGGTGGCCGATCTTCTTCTTCTCGTTCTTCTTGGCCTTGTACTTGAAGACGGTGATCTTCTTAGCCTTGCCATTCTTGATGACCTTAGCCTCCACGCTGGCACCCTCCACAACGGGAGCACCGATCTTGGAGTTTTCGCCGTCCAGCACAGCCAGAACCTGGTCGAACTTCACAGTAGCTTCAGCCTCAGCCTCCAGCTTCTCGATGTACAGAACATCACCCTCGGAGACAGTGTACTGCTTGCCACCGGTCACGATAACTGCTTTCATTTCTTTTTCACCTACTTTATATTGTGTAGTCTCGCTTTTAAGGCGTGGATCCCGGAAGGACCCAACTTAAGCCCATTCAATGCGGCTTGCATATTTTAGCACCCAAAAGGCCAAATGTCAAGGACTTTTTGCATTTTTCATAGGGAAACGCCGCAAAAATCATCGCGCTTTCCGGTTAAACGAGAATTTGACTTTGCCGTCCATTCGTGCTACCATAAGGAAAACCTTTCAGGAGGCCGTTATGGGACCTTATTCCAGAACTGAATTTCTCGTGGGCAAGTCGGCTTTGGAGCGGCTGAAAAATGCCCGGGTCGCCGTTTTTGGCCTGGGCGGTGTAGGCGGCTACTGCGTGGAGGCTCTGGCCCGCAGCGGTGTGGGCGCATTGGATCTGATCGACCACGACACCGTCAGCCTGACCAACCTGAACCGGCAGATCCTGGCCACCCGGCAGACAGTCGGCACCTCCAAGGCGCTGGCAGCAGCGGACCGGGTCCGCAGCATTGATCCGGATATTCAGGTCAATCCGGTGCAGACCTTTTTCGGACCGGCTACCATGGATCAGTTTTCTTTTGAAGACTATGATTATGTGGTGGATGCCATCGACACCGTCACCGGTAAGCTAGCCCTGGTCACCGCCGCAAGGGCCGCCGGTACGCCTATTATCTGCGCCATGGGCGCAGGCAACAAGCTGGATCCTACCGCCTTCCGTGTGGCAGATATTTATGAGACTTCTGTGTGTCCCCTGGCCCGGATCATGCGCAAGGAGTGCCGCAAGCGTGGCATTGACCGGCTGAAGGTGGTCTACTCCCAGGAGGACCCTATAACCTGCTCCCTGCCCCCGGACGATCCGGCCTGGGCAGAACTTCCGGAGGGACGCAATGCCCTGCCCGGCTCTGTAGCCTTTGTCCCGTCGGTCATGGGCCTGATCATCGCAGGCGAGGTCATCAAGGACCTTACAAAATAGTATTTTATTATGGAGGTGCATCCTATGGAATTTTCCGTCAACCATCCCATTTTGTTTTTGATGGCAGGCATCTTGGTAGCCGTGGTGCTGGGTCAGTCGGTGTTTTTCCTGATCAAAGCCCTGCGGCGCAGCAAGGAGCTGGGCATGGATCAGGTGAAGATCCGCAAGACCATCGGCACCGCCGCGGTATTTACCGTTGCGCCGGCTGTGGCCATTGTCATCAGCATCATCACCCTGAGCAAAAAGTTAGGTCTTCCCCTGCCCTGGCTGCGGCTGAGTGTTGTAGGCTCTATGAGCTACGAAACCGTGGCTGCCAACAACGCTTTAAGCGGTATGGGCCAGTCCCTGGGCTCTGCCGTCGGTCTCAATGCCCAGCAGTATCTCAATGTGCTGATCGTCATGACCGTCAGCATTATGATGGGCATTTGGCTGGTGCCGGTGATCGGCAAAAAGCTCCAAAGCGGTATGACCAAGCTGGGAAACCGGGACGCCAAATGGGCCGATGCCTTCTCCAACTCCCTGTTTATCGGTATGATCGCCGCCTTCCTGGGCTATGTGTTCTGTGATGTCTCCCGGCTGTGGGACCCCAGCACCCGGTTTGTTACCCAAACCGTGATAGAAAACGGCGCAGAGGTGGAACAGCAGGTAGCCGTCAGTGCCAGCTCCGGTATGATCCCCGTGTGCACCATGGCCGTTTCCGCTGTGGTCATGATCCTTTGCGGTCTTCTGATGCGCAAGCCGAAGCTGAAGTGGCTCAGCGAGTACGCGCTGCCTATCAGTCTGATCGTGGGCATGGCTGCCGCCATTCCCCTGACCGCATGGCTGAGCTAAGGAGGTATTGTGATGAAAAAGAACCTGTCTTATATGGATTCCGTCCACCGGGACGGACGAATTTGGAACATCGGCGTGATGATCCTGCTGCTTCTGTTCCCTGTGGCGGTTGCCCTGGCCTTCGGCGTGCTGCCGGACTGGAACGCACTGGTCATCGGTCTTTTGGCCACCGCCCCCATGTACTGGGCTGTGGGTGCCATTGAAACTGTGACCTTTGTACCTATGCTGGGCGCAGGCGGCTCCTACTTAAGCTTTGTTACCGGCAATATATCCAATCTGAAGCTGCCCTGTGCGCTGAATGCATTGGAGCAAAATCAGGTCAGCGCCAACTCTGAGGAGGGCGAGGTCATTTCCACCATCGCCATTGCCACCTCCAGCATCGTCACCACCCTGATCATCATTTTGGGCGTGATCCTGATCGTGCCTCTGACACCGATCTTGTCTGCACCGGTGCTGCAGCCTGCCTTTGAGCAGATCCTGCCCGCGCTGTTCGGCGGTCTGGGTGTGGCCTTTGTTTCCAAAAACTGGAAGATCGCTGTTGCACCGATTTGCCTGATGCTGATCCTGTTTGTCTTCGTGCCTGCCCTGGATGCCTCCACCGTAGGCATTATGGTGCCGGTCAGTGCGCTGTTTACCATTGCCGTGGCCCGGATCTTGTACAAAAGGGGCGTGCTGTAATGATCGTTCTGTATATCATATTGACCCTTTTGGCGCTGCTTCTGTCGGTGCTTCTGATCCGCACCTTTCTGTTTAGACCAAAGGCGCAAAAGCCTCTTTCCGACGAGACTGTCAGCTTTGATAAGGACGCTGCCGTCCAGGCACTGCAGCAGCTTGTGCAGTGCAAAACTATTTCTTATAACGACCACGCCCTGGAGGATGACGGGGAATTCAAAAAGCTCATCCGGCTTCTGCCCCAGCTCTACCCCCGGGTCTTTGATGTTTGTTCCATGCAGGAGCTGCCGGACCGGGCCTTGCTGCTGCGGTGGCCGGGCAAAACAGAAGCGGAGCCTACTGTGCTGATGGCCCATTACGATGTGGTGCCGGTGGACGAAGAAAAGTGGGACAAGCCCCCCTTTGCCGGTATTTTGGAGGATGGCATTCTGTGGGGCCGCGGCACACTGGACACCAAGGTGACCATGAACGGCGCCCTCAGTGCCGCAAACCACCTGATCGCCCAGGGCTTTACCCCGGAGCATGACATTTATTTCGCCTTTTCCGGCGGCGAAGAGGTCAACGGCTTAGGTGCGGTGCACATCGTAGACTACTTTATCAAGCACCACATCCAGCCTGCGCTGGTGGTGGATGAAGGCGGCGGCGTTGTGGAAAATGTGTTCCCCGGTGTCAAAGCCCCCTGCGGCCTGATCGGCATTGCGGAAAAGGGTATGATGAATGTGGAATACTCCGTCAAGTCCGGCGGCGGTCACGCCTCCGCACCTCCGGTAAAGACTCCCCTGACTACCCTGTCCCAGGCCTGCCTGTCCGTCATAAAGCACCCCTTCAAAATGCACCTGACCAAACCGGCGGCAGAGATGTTTGACACACTGGGCCGGCACTCTACCTTCCTTTTCCGGCTGATCTTCGCCAATATGTGGCTGTTCAAGCCGGTTCTGGATATGATCTGCAAGTCCGGCGGCGGTGAAATGAACGCCCTGGTGCGTACCACCACAGCCTTCACCCAGGCCCAGGGCAGTGACGCCCGGAATGTGATCCCCACCCAGGCGACCCTGGTCAGCAATATGCGGCTGAACCCTGCAGAGTCCGTTGCTTCCGCCACCGCTTACCTGAAAAAGGTGGTCAATGACGAGTCCGTTTCCATCACGGTTCTGGAAAGTGCCGAGCCCAGCCCCATTTCCGAAACGGACTGCGCCGGATGGGATAAGGTCAGCGCCGCTGTGGCGGAAACCTGGCGTGGCTGCATCGTTGCGCCCTACCTGATGGTGCAATGCTCCGACTCCCGGCATTATGGCCGTCTGAGCAACCACGTCTACCGTTTCTCCGCAATGGATCTGACCGCCGAGGAACGGAAAACCATCCACGGCAACAACGAACGCATCCGGCTGGATGCACTGTACCGCTGTGTGGAATTCTATATCCGCCTGATCAAAAAATGCTAAGCACATGAGGCGCACTTCCTTGCGGAGTGCGCCTCAACTAAGTTTACCCTTACAAGCAAGTGAAGTTTCGCCTTGCGGCGAAGTGAGCAAACTTTACTTCACTTGGTCTAAAAGACCAAACTACACTGTGAACGAAGAGAGCAATCCCTCTTTTTAACATTTGCTCCTTGAAACGTTAAAAGAAATATGGTAAAGTATCATTATTCCTAATGTAAATTGACGATTTTTATATTGTTTCATAGATAAAAGCAGAAACGGGGTATATAAATGGAACTGAAATCGCTACAATGTCCTAACTGCGGTGCTACTTTAGATATCGAGGATGGACTTGATACATTTTTCTGTAAGTACTGCGGTTACAAAATTTTGCTTGAAGGTCAAAGCAAAGCTGCTTACGAAGCCAAAGTGTGCGTCAAACACATGGAACACGAGGAAAGACTGCAAGATAAACGAGATTCACATGAACGCTTCAAAATGGAGTTCGCTCAAAAAGATCAAAGGAACACTTTTTTGATTGTGTTTAGCATTTTCGGTGCCATTATCGCACTATGCTTGATCATTTCATTGTTCGGCAATGCTGGCGCAAAAAGGCAAGAACGTGAATTGCAGGCTATTGTTGACCAAATCATGATAGACATTGAGAATGAAGATTTTGCTGAAGCATATGTAAAAGCAAATTCATTGTATTGGGATGACAGTTGGACATCTAAAGGCGAAGAGAAATGGCATGCTACCAGAAAAGAAGTCATTAAGCAGATAGAAGAAGCAGAGAAAAAAGTGACCGGAACGACGTCCAACTCAGCAGAAGATGATTCCGGTGAATTTTGGGATTGGTTTAATTGATATCCCTTAGCAGATATTTTTGCATTATCAGCTTGCATAGTTTATTTAAAGTTGGTCACCGTTTTCAAAACCGCCAGTTTCCATTATGAAAACTGGCGGTCTTTTCATTGTTCATTTTGCTTTGCATTGATTCTTCTCTATTTTGAATCAAGTAAATTATCTGATGTTACAAGCAACATTCCGACACCTATAGATAACAGAACCAACTGTTCTCTATATTCAGGATCATTGCATCCAATAATATACTCGCCCCATTTCACACCCAAATCAGAAGCAACTTTGTTAATCTGCATAATCTTTTTTCTCTTACTAAATATTATGATTTCTTTGCCTGTATCATCACAATTCAAAGTAAACTCACTATTCGGCATTGAGAACTTCCGCTTATCGAAAGAAACATTAGTACCTATTTCATATTGCCTACCTTGATTGCTAATTACGCAAGTTTGCCTTGATGAACTAAACAGTGCCTTTTTTATCTCTAATCTCGCCAATTCTCTTCCGGCTAATTCAATTACAGCACACTTTTGTTGGGAGGTTGAAGACAATGGTTTTGTTACGATAATTGGTTCATTTTCTGCGTTATATACTGCAAAGAAATTTTCATGCAAGTCATAATCCTGGGCAAATATCATATCATCCATCTTACGTTTCACTTCACGGACGATATACCTATACTTGTAAGGATATTTAGAAAGATACTCCAAATTCTTTTGTTGCTGCTTTAAAAATGCATCCTCAGTCTTCTTTCCAATTGCTTGCGCACCTGCGCCGATCAAGCTTGCCCCAGCACCAATAACTTTTCCCAGTATGCCCACACAAACCCCTCCACTAATTCAGCATTGTGATGTTAATTATATCAGTCTGAACAAATAATGTCAAACTATAGTAAATATAGGTAACAGGTGCCGTTTCTCGTGATCCTTTCAAATCATTTTGAGACAGCACCATTTTTATCGGTCAGTTTTATCCAAGCTGTAGACCCAGCGGTAGTCCTCTGTACGCAGGTAAGAGGATAAAATGTTGGCAATGGCACCCAGGGGCATGATCTGTTCGGAGGTATCGGAGATGCGCACTTCAAAATTCTCCGAAGTGAACACTGTATTGCTTCGCATGGACCGTTCCAGTTCCTCCAGGAAGCAGGGTCCCAGCTCCAGCATAAAGCCGTAGAGCACGATCAGCCGGGGGTTTAGCAGGTTAATGGCGTTGGCAATGGCTCTGCCCAAATGGCCGGCAGCCTGAGCCACATAATGCCGGCACATCCGATCATTTTGATCCAGTGCCCAGCGCACATCCTGTACCGTCAGCGGCTTGTCCGCACGCTGCTGCAAACAAGAGATCACACCGCTTTCCAGTGCCCCCCGGAGCTGCTGCTGCAAGGCCGGCCACGCCGCAGCCGTCTCCACACAGTCCGGCTTTCCGCAGTAGCACATCCTTCCTGCTCCGCCCTCTGTCACCGTATGGCCCAGCTCACCGGCAGTGCCGTCCGCTCCACCGATGGCGTGACCGCCGGAAAAAATGGAGGTTCCAACGCCGTTGGACAGCTCCACCCATATAAAATCCTCCACATCTCTGGCCGCACCGAACCGATGCTCGGCCTGAGCAGGCAGGGTCACACTGCTGAATATTTCCGTCCGCAGATGGAAGGTCTGCTCCAAATAGGGCGCAAGAGTCTTCTCAAACCAGGTAGACCGGGGTCCTGTGTACACACTCCCCATGCTGCGGTAGCGCAGCGGATCTACCAAAGGCTTACAAATTCCGATTCCTGCAAAAAACCGGTCCTGATACTGCTGCAAAAGCGTCTGCAAGCCGGCTGTGATTTGCTCAGTCAGCGCATCCGGATGCTCCGCCCCGTAAGGCAGCTCCTGCTGCTGCAGGATGGTGCCGTCAAACTGAGACAGCACCAGGCACACCCGGTGGGCGGTGAAGGAAATACCGATGCCGCAGATGTGGCTTTTGTGGATCTCCAGCATAGTCCGCTTCCGTCCCTGACCGCTGGACCGAAAACCGGTTTCCACGATCAGCTCCTTTTCCAACAGCTCTCCGACGATGCTGCCCACGGTGGCAGGGCGGTAACCGGTCAACTCGATCAATGAGGTACGGCTCACCGGGCCCAAATGGTTGATCATATTCAAAATCAGTCTGTGTCGCTGAAAATGGTTATTTGGCTGCATAGAACCCCTCTTTTCCTGTTACTGATCCTTACTATAACACACTTTTCCCTGTCAGGCAATGAGATTTCGGAAATTTTTCGAAATATTTTCACCACTTAGTTACGTTTTCGTAATTAAGTGGCTTTTTCTCCGCCGAGAACCCTTCCATAGGGGTTTTGATGAAATGTACAAAATAGGGCCTGCTATTTTGACAGTTTTTCACAAGAAAACGCGGCTTTTCCTTTGGATATTGACACTGGGATGAAAAAAGTGATAAAATACACTTGCGAAAGTAAGTGGAGTAAAAACCGCATCTATCTCCAGACCTTTCGCGACGCAACAAACAAATCTGTTATAAAGGTAAAGGAGAACACAGTATGAACACACTGCAAGCCGGCTTTGGCCGGGTTAATGTCACCCCCATGCTGGGCATTGACATTGTTGGTTATTTCAAGGTTCGCAAGGCAGAAGCCGTTTTGGACGAGCTGGAGATCAACGCTTTGGCTCTGGCTTGCGGCAGCACCAAGGTGGTGCTGTTAAGTATGGATCACCTGGGTATTCGGATGGAACTGGCTGACCGGTTCCGCCGCCACGTATCGCAGGTTACCGGCCTGCCCTATGAGGCAATTTTGATTCACTGCACCCATACCCACACCGGTCCCAGCCTGATGCTTGACACCGGTGATGCGCTGATCGACCAATACATCTGCTTTGTTCAGCACAAAATGGCCGATGCCGCTGTGGCCGCACTGCAGGACCTGAAGCCTGCGAAAATGGGCTACGCCGTAGGCTCTGCCCCCAATATTGCCTTTATCCGCCGTTTCCGCATGAAGGACGGCTCCATCAAGACCAATCCCGGTGTGAACAACCCGGATATCGTCGCACCCATTGGCGAGGTGGACGAACGGGTCAATGTTCTGCGCTTCGATCAGGAGGGCGGCAAGAGTCTTGTGCTGGTAAACTTCGGTGATCACCCGGATACCGTCGGCGGCTGCAAGCTCTCCTGCGACTGGCCCGGCTTTATGCGCCGCACCCTGGAGCAGGCCATTGACAACACCCGCTGTATTTTCTTCAACGGCGCTCAGGGTGATGTGAACCACGTCAATGTCCGGCCCACCGGCGGCTATCTCAACGACACCTTTCATGATTTCGACGATGTTTCCCGTGGCTACGGTCACGCCCGGTTTATGGGCCGTGTAGTAGCAGGTGGCGTGATGCAGGTTTATGACAAAGTCTATTATCAGGATGTAGACTCCATCCGCTTTCTCCAAAAGACCCTGGAGGTTCCCTCCAACATGCCGGACCCGGCACAGATGCCGGAGGCTCACCGCATCAATGACCTGCACAACGCAGGCAAGGATGCCGAGCTGCCCTATGAGGGCATGATGCTGACCACCGTTGTGGCCGAGGCAGGACGAATGGTTCGCCTGGAGCACGGTCCTGCCAGCTTCCCCATGTACCTGACCGGCATTGCCATCGGCAGCATTGCCATTGCCGGTATCCCCGGCGAGCCCTTCACCGGCATCGGTAAAGCACTGAAGGAGGCATCCGGATGGGATCTGGTACTGCCTATGTGCCTGGTCAACGGCTCTCAGGGGTATTTCCCCATGAAGGAAGCCTACGACGAAGGCGGCTATGAAGCAAGAAGCTCCAATTTCAAAGCAGGCGTTGCTGAGCTGATCATCCAAGAGGGCACCGCACTGCTGGACAGTTTGAGGTAACGGATATGACTGCCATCATCCATGCAACACTGGTTATGCGTGACCACTACATTCCCGACGCTGTTCTGCTCATCGAGGACGGTCTGATCAAAGCCTTTGGTCCGGCCAAGAGCTTGCCTATTCCGGAAAGCTGTGATATCATCGATGCCAAGAGACTGTATGTGGGTCCCGGATTTGTGGATATCCACACCCACTCCGACGGCAAGGTCTTCTTCCAGGATGACCCGGTCACAGCTTCTCAGCACCACTTAAAGCACGGCACCACTTCCCTGCTGCCTGCACTGTACACCAGTATGAACACCTACCAGTATGTACAGTCTGTGGCTGTGCTGCGGCAGGCAATGAACCGGCCGGAATGTGCCAACATCGCCGGGCTGTATATGGAAGGTCCCTATCTGAACCCCGGCTTTGGCTGCGACCGCACCTCCAACCCCTGGGCAAACGGCGTGGTAAAATCCGCCTATCAGCCGGTGATCGAATCCGCCTGGGATCTGGCCAGGGTCTGGTGTATTGCGCCGGAACGGGAAGATATTATGAACTTCGTCCGGGATGTGAAGGCTAAGAACCCCAACGCGGTCTTTGCGGTGGCTCACTCCGCCGCATCCCCCCAGGAAATTGAAGCACTGATCCCCTACGGACTGAAGATCGGCACCCATCACACCAACGCCACCGGTGACCGTCCCAAGTATCCGGAATGTCGGGGCGTATGTGTCGATGAAGCGGTAAACTACAACCGGGAGATCTACGCGGAGCTGATCTGCGACTCTATGGGTATCCACGTCGATCCGTATATGCTCCGGCTGGTCCGGAAGATCAAGGGAGAAGACCGAATTATCCTGATCTCCGACGCCTATGCCTGTGATGGGCCTGTCCCCCCCGGCTATGACGGCGTGGACGACATCAACTTCGACTGGGAAGGCGAGATTGCAGGCTCCAAGATGACTTTGGATATTGCCTGCCGCAATATGATGAAGCACACCGGTGCTTCTGTGGTGGATGTGTTCCGCTACGCCTCCTACAACCCCTCCAGAGCTGTGGGGCTTTTGGACCGTGGTGAAATTGCCGTAGGTTTACGTGCAGACCTGGTGATCTGTGATCATCAGATGAATATTCAATCTGTAATTCTGAAAGGAGAATATGTGAAATGAGCAATATTTTTGAGCCTGTAACCAAGTTTAGCTTTGAGCCTGCTGATTTTGTACCCTTTAAGGACCGTGAGGTCTGTGAACGGGTGCGGAATATGAGCGGCAAGGAGCTGGAAAACCGGGAGCCCTGGTGGCATCCGGAATTCAATGTCAAGGTGATGATGAACCCCCATCCGGTGCTGATCGCCACCCTGTTCTCCCGCCTGAAGGCCGCTTCCGAGACCGGTAAGCCCTTCTCCATGATCCTGGGCAACCCGGAGCCTGACACCTACATTCCCCTGGCTCAGCTGATCAACTACTTCCAGGTGGACTGCTCCAAGGTCAGCATCTTTGCTGAGGACGAGTGGGCCGACCAGGACGGCAACATTGCCCCGGAGACCTATGAGGCCGGCTTTGCCCATTCCATGCTGAAATATTTGGTCCACCAGATCGATCCCAAGCTGCGGATGCCCATGGAGAATGTGTACTACCCCACCAACAAGAACATCAATGACTACTCCAATATCATCAACGATGTGACCGAGGGCGGCGCTGACATCATCTCCACCTCCCCCGGCTGGACCGGTCACGTGGCCTTTGTGGATCCCATCCCCGAGTTTATGGGTGACGGTGACATTGAGCAGTGGCTCAATCAGCCGGCACAGCTTGTGAAGCTGCACCCCATGACCATTATGCAGAACTCTCTGAACGGCACCTTCGGTCAGTCCGGTGACATTGCCAACGTGCCGCCTATGGCCGCAACCATCGGCCCCATCGATGTGATGCGCGCCAAGGAGCGTATCGAGGTCCACGCCCTTGCCACCAACGGCACCTTCTCCTCCTGGCAGAGAATGACCTCCCGTCTGGTGACCCACGGTCCTGTGACACCGCTGGTCCCCAGCTCCATGCTGCAGACCAAGAAGACCCAGGTCTACATCAGCGAAGAGCTGGCTGCTCCCTTCGAGTGCTGGGAAAAGGTCGGCTATTGATCCACTACATACAATCAGGGGCTGTTCAGTTTTGCGCTGAACAGCCCCTGATATTTTTTCAATTATTTATCATTTTGCATTGTATTGCTTTTCATAGTTTTGCGCCACAGGTGCATAAAGCACAGCAGCATTGCACAGACCGTGATGACCCAGGACACCGGGTAAGACAAAAACAGGCAATGCAGCGTGGGAATGGCCTTAAATATGGTCATCACCCATACCACACGCAGCAGGCAGGCACCTACAATGGCCACGATCATAGGCACGATAGCCTGGCCCATGCCACGCATGGCACCGGACAGCACATCCATCATGCCGCACAGAAAATACAACAGACAAACATACCGCATCCGGGTAATCCCGTAGCCAATGGCCTGCACATCGGTTTTCAGGTACAGCGGCAGAAGCTGCTCCGCGAACAGGAACGCACCGCCGCCCAGCACAATGCCAACCACTGCCGCGCAGCCAATGCACAGTCCTACGATCCGGCCCAGGTTTTGATATCGCCGGGCACCCATATTCTGCCCGGCAAACGTAGTGGCGGACTGCTGAAAGCCGTTCATGGACATATACACAAAGCCTTCAATATTGGAAGCGGCCGTACTGCCGGACAGCACCACCTCACCAAAGGAATTGATGGAAGACTGAATGGTCACATTGGAAACGGCAAACAACGTACCCTGAATACCGGCCGGCAGGCCCACCCGGATGATCTTGCCTAATGTAGGCATATGGATCTTTAGCTTTTTCAAGTCCAGCCTGCAGCCGTCCTCACGCAGAGCAAGCTTCCGCAGCACCAAAAAGCAGGAAAGAACCTGGGACAAAGTGGTTGCCAGGGCAACGCCCTCTACGCTCATACCAAAGCCCAAAACAAAAACCAAATTCAGGCACACATTGACTGTACCTGCAATCACCAGGTACACAAGCGGACTTTGGGAATCGCCGGCAGAGCGCAAAATAGCCGCACCGAAATTGTATAACAAGATCGGAATGATCCCTGCAAAATAGATCTGCATATAAATCGTTGCGCCGTCGATGACCGCCGCAGGCGTGTCCATCAGTTCCAGAAAAAAGCGACAGAAGCAGATGCCCACAACTGTCAAAAACGCACCGCAGATCGCAGCAGCCGGCAAAGCTGTGTGGACCGCCCGGCTCATACGGGCGTGGTCCCGGGCGCCTACCGCCTGGGCAACACACACGCCTACGCCAATGGATAATCCCATAAACAGTCCCACGATCAAATTGATCAGAGAGCCGGTGGAGCCCACCGCACTGACCGCATTGGGTCCCCGGAATTGCCCCACCACCACAAGGTCCGCGGCATTAAACAACAGCTGCAGCAGGCTGGTGGCAATAATCGGTAATGTATATAGGATGATCTTCTTTAAAAACGGGCCGGTACACAGGTCCATACCGTTTTTTTTGGCGCGGGCCGGCATAAAAACCGCCTTCTTTCCTTTTGTCCTTATGGGCTTATAATATAGCCATTTTCAACTATTTTTCAAGAGGCATTGTTCACAAAAAGAAGACAATATTTTCCCCATTTTTCAACCGGTTTTGGACAGAAACACAAATTCCAGTTTATCGAGCAGATTGCCCTGACGGGCAATGGCATTTTTTCAAATGCCGGGGAAACGGATTGCCACGCCAGTGTGCGCACTGGCTCGCAATGACATATTGGTGGGTTTCCACTGTTTTGCTAAACAGGAAAATCACTGATACGCAACATTTTTGCGTTATTTGCAGCAAAACCAAAAAACCTA
>JAFSET010000097.1 GCA_017435615.1 Oscillospiraceae bacterium
GGTTGCCGCCAGCGTGATCAGGCTGCTGTAGTCCTGGGGATTGATATCCGCAACCTCCACATAGTACATACCGTCCTTCGCAACCGGCTCCCAGTCACCAAAGCTGACGCCGTCCACAGAGCCGGTGAAATAGAACCGCACAGCGATCTTATTTCTAAAGACCAGGGATGCGCCGTAATACTGCAAACCACTGATGGTTCCGCTGACAGATTTCTCCTTATATTCCGTAGGCAGTGCCACTTCTTCCAGTTCATAACCGGCATTGGCCAGATCATCCGTCTTCACGCCAAAATACTGCTGGGCCTTTGCGCCATACTGGAGCATCCACTTGACCATATTCTGGGTTGTTTCCGGATATTCGCCCTGCAGAATGTATTCTGCGTAGTTGCGGACGGAATAGGATTTTTCCAGTGTTGTAACCTCACCGCAAACAAATCGCAGTTGGATCTGCTCTGTCATCTGGGCAGCCGCAACATCCACAGAAAGGATATACTGTCCATTTTCGTTGGGGGTCATAGTGCTCAGGTCATAGGCTACGGTTTTTTCGTCAAAGGTTACATAGACCGTGTTTGCCTTGTCTGCTTTTACATAGAGGTTCATTGCCAGATCATCCCGCAGAGAAACCTGCTGGAAGATTTCCACAGCATAGGGACGAGCAGTATACACCTGCTCTGCGCCTGTAACCAAATAGCTCTTGCCCTCTGCCTGTACCAGGGTTTCTACGCTGCCAGCAACTTTTGCGCTGCCTGCAGTTTCTGCCGTGTCGATCAGCTTCAGGCTATAGCCTTCTGCAACCGTCACATTGGACAGGGTGTTGCCTGCCAGGTCGATGACCACATCCGTATTGACGGTGATGGCTTCGTCGGTAGACTGCAAAATCTTCACGATCCCGCTGCCCGCTGCCTCAATGGCGGCAGCTACGCTGGTAAAGCTTTCTTCGCCTACCATTGCATAATACTTATGCTCCTGCTTCGGCAGTGTCAGCGTAAAGTTACTGCCGGTATCGTACATATCCCGGTCTGTGGAATAGTAGGAAACATCACACTGGGTACCGTCGGCATTGAAGCGCAGAATACCGATCATTGCGGCATACTTGTTGCCCTCGCTGCCGGTATCGGACACCTGGGCATCCATCAGCATCTGATGGACCTGGTTACCGTTAACGCCCTGGTCGGTTCTTCTGACCACATTGGTATGCCATACGTGACCGGAGAACGCCATGATCACATTTTCATGCTTGCTCAGGAAGTCGTTCCACAGCTTCGGCACATCCAGATTGCCGTAGGAGCCCACATAGCTGTGGGTGACCATAATGACCTGATGGTTGGGATGGGCCTTAACCACCTGGTTTGCCCAAGCAATCACATCATCCTGGGGCACATATTCCAGGGCAAACACCAGGTAGCTGTTGCCGTTTACCGTAAAGGCCTGCCACTGGTTTGCAGAGTTCACTTCATCAAAGAAGCCGACTTCTGTGGGATAATTCTCAAAAATGCTTCTGGGGAAGTATTCATTCATCAGCGTGAGCTGTTCACGGACACCGTAGCCCTTGTTCCAGCCGGAGTTGGTATCATAGTCATGGTTGCCGGGAGCCACAATAAAGGGCAGATCATCCGGCAGCAGCTCCCAGGCTGCCCGGTTGTTGGCCCACTGATCCAGATTGCCGCAATTGTCGGCCATATCGCCCACGTTCATCACGATCTGAATGTTTTCTGTTTCCCGGTTATCCGCGATCCACTGATACAGGGCGTTCAGTCTGTCGGGGGAATAGTGGGTCAGAACCTGCTGATCCGGGATCACCACCATGGAATAGCTGCCAGGCTCATGAGTCTCGGTCTGCAACAGCAGCATAGAATCGTACGCCTCAACGGTGTTTCCGTTGCCGGACAGGTCTGCAAACGCTTCCTCCGTTTTGGCACTCAGGGGCGCATTGAACAGTAGGCCATCCCTGGAAGTGGTGTACTGGGTCATCATGCTCTCCTGCAGCTCGGCAGCAGACAGGGCCTTATTCCACATACGCACATCGGCGATCCATCCGATAAACTTGTTGGCAGGATCGTCACTATCCTCCAAAGAGCCAATGGCGAAGGTGTTGCCGGGGATGATCTTGTCAGGGATGGTAATGGCTTCCAGGCCGGCGTCGGTCCAGGTTTCAGCCGCTGTGCCGTTGATGTAGGCAACCACTGTATCGGCCGCCACATCCACGGTATAGGCCACATGGGTCCATTTACCGGTGCGCAGGTCTGTATCCACTGTGAAGGTCTTGGTGGTAACGGTCAGATCCGTGTTTTCCACCGCGTAGGAAAGCTGCAGCTTGCCGTCGGCGATCATCTGCATGGAAACAGAAGGCGCACGGCTGGCATTGCCCACGATATAGGCAACCGTGGTATCATCTACACCCACAGGAACCTTCACCCAGGCTTCCAGGGTATAGGGGGCAGAGGTCAACTCCCGGGTCAGCTTCCACGGACGGGATTCGGTATAGAAATTATAGCCCTGATTGGCAAAGGTGATCTCTTCTTTTTCCTCAGGCTCTTCCTCCTGGGGAATTTCGGAAACCACAGTATAGTTATCGAAATAGACGCTGGTTCGTTTCAGCTGCAAGCCGATCTGTCCGTCCAATTCCCCGTCCGCGGCGGTGTAGGTCTGACTGTTGGTCACAGTTGGATCATCCAGACGGTACATAAAAGCATCTGCCCGGTTGCCCTCAAAGGTAAGCTGGATATGGAACGGCAGCTTCACATCCGCGCCGGGGAAGAAGGTTGTATTTGTGCTGGTGCCGGTCACTGCGGTGGCGGTGCCATTGGAGATTTTATTGAACCATACTTCAGAATACGGTCTCTTCGCTGCACTGGTACGCTGCCGTGTCATCGGGACCTGGAAGCCCTCGTAGTCATTGACGTTGGCAGAGTTGATGCTCTTGATGCCAAAAAGCATAGACACGTTGGCTGTAGAAGTACCGCCTTGGGTCACATCCGCGCCCATATATGTAATATTGTCGATCTTCTCCTTGAGGACCGCCTTTACATCGGTACTGCTGTTATTGATACTGCCGGAAATAAAGAGCTTTTCATCCTTAATGTTGAAGGCGTAATTGTACGTCTCCGAGGTGTAGGTCGGCGCATAGTAGAAGGTAAAGTCCTCCAACTGGCTCTCCTGAGAGAAGTCCCAGCGGCGGATTTCCTCGTTGCCGATCTGGGTATGGCCCAAAAGTTCAACATCCAGGCCACCCTCTACCGTGTTGGATACGATGCCCTTTTCCTGAGAATCGAAATTCCAGTGCTGGATCAGGCCTTCTTCTGTGCCGGTCATTTCCCGGTACATATCTGCCTGGATCTGCGCCATTGTGCGCTCGGTGCTCCACAGACGGATATCGCCCACCTGGCCCTTCAGAGAGTTGATGCCCTCTGTGCCTGCGCCAACGGAGCAGTAGCCGATGGTCATCGGCTTTTCCACCACGGTGGTATCGCCCATTCCTGCGTGCTCAATGGTTTGGACGAATTCGCCGTTCCAGTAAACATGCATAGCTCCCTGGGCACGCACAATCGCCACGTGGTTCCAAGAATTGTTACAGACCGGTACGCCCAAAGTGTGGTTAAAGGTACCGCTGCTGGTGCGCTCTGTATAGTACAGTGTCGTATATTCATTGGTATACAGGCCCCAGGTGCCGACGGGGTTTTTGGCAACAGTCGGCTCTGTATAGTTGGTGATGATGGCCTGACGGCGGCTGCCGCCGGCAAGCTTCGGTACCCACACCCAGGCTTCGATGGTCACCGGCTTTTGGGTCATATTGCCCACGGTCTTTGCGTAGGAGTCAAGGCCGGTGCCGTCCAGCTTCAGGCCTTCCGTCAGGGTGGCAGGCACATAGTTTTCATTAACTATGAACTTATCAAAGCAGGTATCTAACCCAATGGTACGCAAACCCACACTGCCCTGCAGCACCTCCGGCTCTACCTCGTACATGATCTGCACATACTTATCCGGGTTGCTCGCCAGGCTCAGCTTCAGCAAGATCACATCCTCACTGAAGGTCAGCTTCAAATTCAGCGGCTGCTTTGTACCGCCGGAGAACAGGTTGTTGCCGTTTCCGGTTTCGGAGATCACGGTCTTGATGTGCTTCCAGCCACCGTCGAACGTTCCCTGAATAATGTCGATTCGGTTGGGCGCATCGGACCATCCGGTATAGTCGGACTTGATCAAAAATGCCATGGCATTGATGCTGTCCTGCTCGTTGGCCGGATCCTTGGCACCCACATACACACCGGCGTAGATATCACCGGATGCGCCGGGAATAATGTTGACGGATACAGATTCGATCTTGGATACATCCTTGTTGAAGATCGCCTTCTGCTCGCCGTCTGTGCCGTCAGGCATCAGTACGCCGTCACTGACAACAAATTTGCCGGTACCGGACTGGTACAGATCAAAACTGGCAAGATCTGTGTCGTCGGAGAAATTAAGCTGGGCAAAAACAGGTGTGTTTTCCCCTTCCTCCGGCGCAGACTCCACGGGAACGGTTTCCGTGGGCAGCTCTGCCTCCAAAGCCGGCTCGGTCACTTCCTCTGCACGGACCGGCTGCGCAGGCAGTGCCATGGGCAGCACCATTGCCAGTGCCAGCAGAAGTGCCAGTAATCTACTCAGATTTGTTTTCATGCGTGTATACCTCCTGTTGTACTTGCGTGGACTTCTTCCACGCAGCTATGAAAAAACGCTTTTTATTACAATCAGAGTTGTAACGCGCCATTGCGCCTTTACAACTTTGATTGTAAATATTGCACAAATTACACTGCGTTTTTCTGTTGTTTTTATATCACATTTGTACAAATATGTCAAGAAATTTTCGTTTTGGTCTCATTTTCGCCATGTAGGGCAGGGCCTTGGTCCTGCCAAACAGGACAACCGTCTGCGGTGCTGTGGTTTTGCACAGCAAAACCACAGGCAGGAGCAAGCCCCTGCCCTACGAGGATGCGAAAACGGGATCTCACAAGACGTGAGATCCCGTTTCAGTCTGTCAAAGAACCCCCTGTTTTCATTAAGCGAAAACAGGGGTTTTGGTATAGTTAGGTGCAAATATAAGCAATA
>JAFSET010000098.1 GCA_017435615.1 Oscillospiraceae bacterium
ATAGCGCCGGGGAGCTTCTTCATGTCCTTGACGCCGCCCAGGTACTTCTCCAGCTTCTCCATCTCGTGGAGCAGCTTGATGACTTCCTTCTTGGGGAGCATGTCGAAGGTGCCGTCTTCCTGCATCTTCTTCAGCTGTGCCAGACGGTCGATACGGGTACGCATGGTGCGGAAGTTGGTCATCATGCCGCCCAGCCAACGGGCGTTGACATAGTAACCGCCGCAACGGGCAGCCTCTTCCTTGATAGCGTCCTGAGCCTGCTTCTTGGTGCCAACGAACAGAACGTTGCCGCCGTCAGCAGCGATGTCACGGACAAAGTTGTAGGCCTCTTCCAGCTTCTTAACGGTCTTCTGCAGGTCGATGATGTAGATACCGTTACGCTCGGTGTAGATGTAGGTGGCCATTTTGGGATTCCAGCGACGGGTCTGATGACCGAAGTGTACGCCGGCTTCCAGCAGTTGCTTCATAGATACGACAGACATTTGGTTTTCTCCTTTTTGTTTGTTCCTCCACCCCGATCATCTCGCACGCTCCGCTCTTTCAAGCACTGGGAACGGCGATCCCCGGGTGTGTGGTGTAAAATACTATGGGCTTTTTGCCCATGCCGAACCATTATAATAGACTTCTTTTGATTTTGCAAGTATTTTTTCCAAAAAAACTGAGAAATATTCCCACTTTTTTCACTGGCTGTGGCTAAAAAAGGTAATCTGACTGCTCCATCTGGGGCGCATAGAAGGCAAAGCTGTTTTTTCCGCTGCGTTTGACGTGGTAAAGCGCCATATCCGCCTGCCGGTACAGCTCCTGGAAGGTCTGTTCCCGGGCGGTCTGTACGGCGCAGCCGATGCTGCAATAGACCTGCCTTTCGTCTTGCGTTCCCACACGGATCCCTTCCAGCTTGTTCAGAAGGGCTTCCACACTGGCGGAAATAGCGGAAGCATTGGCTGCCGCACCGGGCAGATACACCAAAAACTCATCACCGCCGATTCGGCCCACCACATCGCTGTCACGGAAATGCCGCTGCAGCGTGGTTGCAAGGCCCTGCAAAGCCTTGTCACCCTCGCCGTGGCCGTAGGTGTCATTGATGTGTTTCAGATCATCCAGGTCGATGTGAAGCAAAATACCGGGACTGTCCTGTGCCATAAGCCGGATGGTCCGTTCCTGGGTGGTGGTCCGGTTCAGCAGACCGGTCATGCCGTCCCGTTCTGCCCGGCTTTGGATTTTTCGCTGCTCCGTCACATCCTCCACAAAGATCACTGCTCTGCGCGGTGCTCCCTGCCGGTCATAGACCGTGGCAAACTCCCACCGCATCCAGCGCGTACCCTCCCGGGGGCTCTGGGAACCGATCTCGCAGCTTCCCTCCGGCACGCCGTCACAGATCGACTTGTAAAACCAGGCGATCTTCTCACGGGTCTGCCCATCCAGATGCTGCGCTGTGCGCAGATACGCCTGCGGATATTCCTGCAGCACCGCAGGCAGCGCGTTTCTTTCGGCGTACTCCAGGGGCAGCGTCAGGGTCTTCTCCCTGACATCGTAAATGCAGATGGTACGGCGCATCCTACCTGTTGTCACACGCAGCTCCTCCATTTGCAGCCAAAGCTGCTCACGGAGGCGGACTTCCTCTGCCTTCTGCTGGTCAATGCTCCGGGACATGGCGATCAGCAAAATATCGTCGTTGGAGGGATTGTCCTGCCGCATCACCACCGTTTCAAACCAAATGGTATCACCCCGGTTATCCGGGCGGCGGTAAACCAGCCGGATCTGATCCTTGCCCTCGTGAATAAAGCTGCGGCGCAAAGCCTCCACGCCCATGGTTTCCAAAAAGCTCTGCCGGTCCTCCGGTGCCACACGCTCGCTGCGAAGCCGGATCACATCATCGATCCTGCCCTCCTTCGGCGTACCTACTGTCGTACCGCCGTGATAGGAGAACATTCGGTAGGTATCCCGGTCCAAATTCACCGTAAGGATTTCCGGATAGCTTTTTTGCATGGCCTGCACAAGGCCGGCAATATCCTGGGACTGCTTTTGTGTTTGTTCATTTTCCCGCTCCACATTTTCAAAGGAAACTGTGGCAAAGAAGGGATTGCCCTCCTCATCGGCAAAGCTGTTAAAGCGCAGATAGAACTGGTGGAACCGTTCTTCTTCCACCCGGAAGGACACCCGGGCAGAGCCTTGCTTGTCGCCTCTGTGGATAGCGGAGAACAGGGCCAGCCAGTCACCGATGCTGTCCTGATGGACCGCACCCTGATCCACCAGCCACTGGGGAAAATCATAGACCTGCGCCGGTATCTTCCGGTCTTTTGCAATACGCTGGGAGAACAGGCCGCGGCGGCCCTCAATGCGGTAGCCGTACAGATCACCGCCGCCGTTGATGAGCTGAAGCAAAACCTCCTCCAGGGTATACCGCGCGGAATAATCCTGCCCGGACAGGAAGCTGTCGGAGGTCTTCTGCACAGAAGCGGTAGGAAATACCTGTCGGCTGCGGAGCATCGTCTGCAGCTCCTCCAGGGGCATGGGCTTGTGGAAGAAATAGCCCTGTCCGCAATCACAGCCGTAGGACTTGAGAATATCCACCTGTCCGACATTCTCGATGCCCTCTGCCACGATCCGGCTTTGCTGAAGCTGGTGGCACATTTGGATCAGGCGGCCCAAAACGATTTGATTTCGGCCGCTGGTGCAGATCTCGTCCACCAGCGTTTTATCAAACTTGACCTCGTCAAATTCCACATCCGTCAAAATGGACAGATTGGAATACTGCGTTCCAAAATCGTCCAGAGAAAGGCGCATCCCTGCCTGCCGGATGGTTTTCAGCAGCTTTCGGATGGTCTCCCGGCTCAGATCCGCCACATTTTCCGTGATCTCCACGGTAATGGCGGAAACCGGGATGCCGCAGGCCTCACACCGGTCGGCAACCTCCCGGGCAAACTCTCCGTCCAGCAAGGTGGACCGGGAGAAATTCACGGAAGTTTGGATCTGCAGGCCCTGGGCGTAGAGCTGCTTCATATCCTGCAGCACCAGCTCCAGCACATGCATATCCAGGTGCTGCATCAGCCCCCGGGCTTCATAGTACGGCAAAAACTGCACCGGCGGCAAAATATCGCCGTTTTCGTCCAGCTTGCGCACCAGCGCCTCCACACCGGTCACCTCGCCGCTGCGCAGATCGATCTGCGGCTGATAGCACATCACAAACCGGCGGTCCTCTATATCCCGGAACAGATCGTCTGTGGCGTTGCCCACCGCGCGGCCCTGGGTGATCTCCTGCTGATAATAGCGCTGCTTCTGTGCGCGCATCAGCTTTTCCGCGCGCAGAAGCTGGCCGTTCACATCCGTCGGCTGATCGGTCCAGTCATAGCCAAAGGACGCGCTGTAGTCCTGCTCCTGCAGCAGCTCCTGCTGCAGCCGCCGGGCCGCCGCTTCAAATTCCTCGCTGGTGATATTGGGACAGAACACCGCAAATTCGTCACCGCCAATGCGGCAGACCTGTCCCGGCATCCGGGCGCAAAGGCTTTGAGCGGTCCGCACGATCATATCGTCGCCGTACTTTTGGCCCAGGCGTTCATTGATCCGCTTCATACCGTTGAGGCTGAGCATCGCTACGCCCAAAGTAGCCGGTGGCTGTGTCTGCATTTGACGCAGAGCCTTTCTGTAGCCGTTGCGGTTGAAAACGCCGGTCAGCACATCGGTAAAATTGATCCGCTCCAGCTCCTGCATCAGGCGGCGGCGTTCCAGCTCTGCCAGGATGAATTCCGAAACAGACCGCAGAAGGCCGGTGTCTCTTTCGTTTTGCTCCGGATCGTCCACGCCGATAAAGCCCACGATCTGCTTTTCCCGTGTCAGCGGTGCCGCCAACAGGCTGTGAATTCCCTGCATTTGCAGCAGACGGTATTCTTCGGAATTTGGGTCACGCTCATCGTCCAGGGAGCTGATGGCAAACACTCCGTCACTTTCAAACTTCCGCAGCCAGTCATCCACCACCGCCAGGGGTACATTTTGCAGATTGTGGAGCTCCTGAGACACACCGGGACCGCACCACTCAAAGGTATTGTTGGTCACCTGTTTTTTGAAATCGAATTCAAAGATATATGTACGGGCTGCCTTGTAATAGCTGCCCACCTCCGCCAGAAACTGATTGACTGCCTTCTCCATATCCCGTTCCGTGGCCAAAACATGCAGGCACCGGAACAGCACATCCTCCATGGACATACCGGCCAGATCCCCTGACAGGCTTTCCGCCTTCCGGGCCGTAATATCCCGGGCGATCTCCAACCGGCACAGCCGTCCGTCGGCACGGACCAAAGTGTCCGTCACATCAAACCAGCGGCAAAGCTTTTCGTTATAGTGCTCCCAGCGCACGGACTCCCCTTCGGAGAGCTTGCTGTTGTTGCAGAACGGGCACGGCGAGCTGCGGCCCTGAAGTACCTCATAGCATTTCTTTCCCTGATATTCGGAAGGATCTGTCATGCCGTAGATCTGCATACCGGCTCTGGTCAAGTGGATCAGCTCATAAGTTTCCACGTCACACAGATAACACACGGAGCCGGAAGAAGACAGAATAAGGCTGTCGTAGCTTTCGTAATTCATAGCGTGCCCCTTTCCCGGTTTTTCTGCTTTATTTATACAGTTTCCCATCTTCCTTGTCAAGAATTGAGACATTCGCGCTGAGCAGAAGCCGGAGGCCTTGACTATTGATTACCCTTTTTCAGTCTTGCCTTTGCTTCCTCTACGGTCTCGCCGTCTTTTGTGAGGTAAGCAGCTATAAACTTATCTTCGATCTTCGTGTAGCCGTTTACGACTCCCTTTTCCATTTTCCTGTAACCGCCGGTTACTGCATCGGCGATTTTTTGATTTGCCTTTACAATTTTTGACTTGGCCATATCTGTATATTTTCCTCCAATCAGATTGACGCCCAGAAGCAGTACAACGATCCATACCGCTGTTCCTGTGAAGATATTCAGCAACAAGATTTCCGCCTCTGCCATCCCCGGAAAGGATACAAGCATAGATCTTTGCATGGTGTAGACAGAAACACACGCATCAGCCAGCGAAATATTGCGCAGCGTCTGCAATGCCGCGGAAGCGGAACGTTTTGCTTTCACCATGCCGATCACGGAAATCGTGATTTTCGTAAAGGTATATGTGGCAATGGTGATCATGACGATTTTATGAAAGGCCGTTCCCCTGTCCTGCACCGCGGACAAGATATTCACCCCCACGATACACAGGGAAAGCACAACCAGCAAAATACCTGTCATGCGCCGCGCAAAACGCGCAATATCATGACCGCCACCGGCTTTCCGCTCCACCTGCAGCACCGAAAACCTTGTAATGGCAAGCACAGTGTAATACGCGCCTACCGTAACAAACCACCACGAATGTGTTAAAAAGCCTATCACACAGTTAGCCAGTGCATAAGCCGCGTTCAACGCAAGGTTTGTGTACGGGCTTTTTACAAGATCAAATATCTTCATTTGATGCCTTTGATCATCGGAATGAGCGCGATCAGCATGATGATGCCAAGCAAACCGACCAGTGTGCCCCAAATGATTTGTTCCCATACAAGGCACATACACATTCCTACGCCGAGCACCAGTGCGGAAACAACCGCATATACGGTGCGCAATACATTTTTCCCGTTCAGCTTCGGCAGCTTTTTGTGTTCCATTTTGCACCAGATCAGCACTGTGATCAAACCAAGCACGATACCGACGGCTCCGAAGATCACACCTTCTGTAAAGGCGTCCCATTCAGGCAGAAGCGCCATACACATACCGAGTGCAAAAAGCACCCCACTTACCGTTCCGAATACCAACGCAACAAAACTACTCTTTTTCATTTCGAGAACTCCTTTCATTAAACCAACACTTGTGTTTTTATTGCGTTTACAGTATAATCGTATTGTGAAAGCAAAACAATCAACAGACCAACGACAAGTGTTGGAATAATGGAGAATTGTTATGAATGTCAAGAACAACAAGCGGCGCAGGCAGTCGCAGGAAAAAATCGAGCAGGCGTTTATCGAACTGCTGCAAACCCGTGAAATGAAAGAGATTACCGTTTCGGATCTTATTAAAATGACACAATTGAACCGCAGCACCTTTTACGCGAACTACATCGATATCTTCGATCTTGCCGATAAAACAAGAGAAAAACTCGAAAAAGATTTTAGCAGCTTATTTGCCGATTACGATTATTTGCACGAACGAAGCGGTGCGCTGAAGATGTTCCGGCATATTAGGGAAAACCAAATTTTCTATCAGACCTATTTCAAGCTTTGTTATGACGACAAGCACCTCATTTCGATCTATGATGCCAGGCGGGCAGAGCAGGAGCACATCGACCGCAACATCAAATACCATATTGAATTTTTCAGAAATGGGCTCAATGCCATAATCAAGCTTTGGCTGGCCGGCGGATGTCAGGAAACGCCCGAGGAAATGGCAGAGGTGCTGAAAGCAGAATACCGAGGCCGATAGTGCCCAATATGAATATTGCATTTTTTCCGTAATGTGCTATAATTGATATGGTCATACACATATCAGTTGTGCGGATCAAACACTTTGGGCAAAGGAGGCAATGGCTTGTGAAAGAGGGCGTTTTATCCATCATATACGGGATCGTTGCGTTCCTGTCTGTGATGGTCCTGATATTCTATTTTATGTTTGACCAAAAGAAAAAGCCCCTGTTTTTGGCGCTGTTCGGTTGCGTTGCCGCCTCCAACTCAGGTTATTTTCTAATGGCCATCTGCAATTCCCTGGCCGTGGCAAAGCTGGCCAACGCCATATCGTATTTTGGCGGAGCCTTCTCCATGCTGGTGATGCTGCTGATCATCTATGATGTATGTCAAATGCGTAAGCGGCCGTGGCTGACCTGGCTTCTGATCGGCATCAGCGTCGCGTTCTTTGCCCTGGCTGCCAGCGGTGATTGGCTGGGTCTTTACTATCGGTCTGTTTCTCTGAAAACCGTCAACGGAACCACCCATATGATAAAGCAGTACGGTCCGCTGCACGGTCTTTACGCTTTGTATTTGGCCGGATATATTGTGCTGATGCTGCTTTGCATTGGCTACGCCGCCAAAACCAAACGCCTGTCCTCGCCCAAATACACCACATTTTTGATGGTCACCGTACTTTTGAACGTGTGCGTATGGCTGGTGGAGCAGTCTATCGATGAGGAGTTTGAATTTCTGTGCGTATCTTACATCGTGACAGAAATTATGCTCCTGCTGATCTATAATATGCTTTGCGATTACGGCATTATCCGTCCGGAGCTGGGCGTGCTCAGCGTGCAGATGCTGACGCAGCTCAACACCCGGCAGATAGATCCCGGCGCGCTGCCCTCCGGTATGGAGGATATGTTCCGAAGCTTTGCGGAAAAGGCCCAAGCCCTTTCCGCTGCGGAACGGCGGATCTTGAATTACTATGTCGACGGTCACGACATTGCGGAAATTCCCGACCTGGCATATATCAGCATCCACACGGTGAAAAAGCATAACCGCAGCATTTATCAGAAGCTGGACATTGCCTCCCGTGACGAGCTGATGCTGTATATCGAGCTGTTCCGCTGCTGCGGACGGCTGGATGAGCTTACCGGCGAATGAAACCAAATATAGTCATAATGCACAGGTGACGAAGGTGTCATCTGTGCATTTTGCATATTATCCTGAGGATACTTTTCGAGGAAAGTATCCTCAGGACCATTTTATTTCCAAAAAAAGCATATTAAAATGATCCTGTCAACAGAAGAAAGGAGGTTTGCGTATTGAGGATGTTAGTGGACGCGGTTTTGGAAGACCTATCCACAAAGGAAGTTTTTCTGTTCCGGGTGACCTGCGGAAGCTGCGGCGCGGAATACGGCAAAAAGCCGCTGCACTTTTCCAAATCGGAAACACCCCCCACCTCACAGAGCCAGCAGATCCTTTACGACGCGCTGTACGAGCAGGAGCTTGCCCAGGCCCGCCGTATCGCGGTTCGCAACGCCGCGGAGCATATGAACTACTGTCCCATTTGCAAGCGGCTGGTTTGCAATCAGTGCTTCATGATCTGTGACGAGCTGGATATGTGCAGGCAATGCGCGGCCGACTTGAAGCAGCAGGGAAACCCGGTGCTGGTAAGCTTCCCGGAGGCAACATAAGAACCTGTTGCCGTAACAAATCAAAAAATCAGAAATTTTTAAGGAGGAAATGAACATGGCAAAGCACAATTGCGCAATCTGTGGCGCAGAGGTCGGCTTGCTCACCGAGCAAAAGCTGGCGGACGGCAACTTCATCTGCAGAAAGGTCTGCAGCAAGAAGACCTTTAAAGTTTTCGACAAGGTACATGCAACCCTGGGTGATGTCACTGCTCACATCGAGCAGATCGAAAAGGGAACCAAAATCTGGGAGGGCATCTTTGTTCCCCTGATGAAGACCAAGAATAAGGAGGAAAAGCTCCGTCAGATCTATGGACTGAAAGGTGTTTTGGGATATGTTTCCCCTTCCACCGGTCTGTTTGCGCTGATTGAAAACCGCTACAAGATCTTCATTTTCGGCAAAACCACACTGGCTTGTGTCTATCGTGTGGCAGATCTGTACGGCTATGAATATGAGAGCGAAACTACCAAGGATTCCGAGGGCAAGGATATCCAAAAGCACTACTGCACCTTCCTGTTCCGCAACACCAGCGGTATGTACGCCCCCCGCATTGAGTTGGGCAGCATGGCGGATTATACCGCACTGGAAAAGTATTTTAATGAGCTGTTCGGCATCCAAAAGACCCTGCGCAACTCCCTGAACAACGCAAAGCGGCAGATGGATGCCATCAAGTCCTTCGCCGGCGCGGTAAAGGCCGCAAAGGACGGCTCCCTGGACGAAGCTCAGGCAGCAGCTACCGCAGAGGCTATGGATGCTTCTGTCTACGGTGACAGAACCGAGTGGATCCGCAAGGCTGACGAAGCACTGGCTGCGTACAAGTAACAGCATATACATAAGTAAACTGTAAATCAAAAGGAGGATACGGTTATGTGTAATTTGAAAAAGTATTTGGCTTTGTTTGTGGCAGTGGTGATGCTGCTGGGCGTGGTGGGATGTAATGCCCCCAGCGACCCTGTTTCCGACACCACGCAACCGGCAGAAACCCCCACCCAGGCAGAAACACCTACGCAGGGAGAGGAGCCCACTCAGGCAGAAACTCCGACTCAAGGCGAAGAACCCACTCAGGGCGAAGCCCCGGTGGTGGATGCAAACCTGACTGTCCACGAGAATACCTACTTTACCGTAGGCTACGACGAAGCTGACGGCTGGACCCTGGCAGAGGATGATTTCTATATCTCCGAGACCGGTGGCAATGCATATCTGAGAATTTTGGACGAAGATGGTTACACAGGCCTTCTGGTGTTTATCGAGGCATACGAGGAAAGTGCTTCTTACTACCGGGAAGAGCTGTACGGCAACGGCGTGGACCTGAAGGCCTATGCAGAAGGCACCTGGCCCACCGAAGAGATCGGCGGTTTGCAGATGGCTGTTGTGGACAAGGGCGATGGGGAACGGTACTTCTACACCCGTAATGTGGAGGCTGGCATTTCCTATACAGTCAATGTTACCGACTGGGAACACACCAGTGTCCCGGCAGTTCTGAAGAATATCACCTTTACTGCCTCCGGAACGGACAACATTGATCCTCCATGGCCTTGGGAAGGCGTGCCCTTTGCCGGTGCTACCGCAAGTCAGACCGTTGGCACCCATACCCTGACTGCCGAATTCATGCCCATGAGTGAGCCGAAGGTCACCTATGAGACCTTCAATCACGACATTGCTGTGATTGGCGACAGAGTTTATCTGCTCAGTGACTATGCCCTGAGCCTGTATACATATGACAGCGCAGCCCTGTCCTTTGTGAAGGATATCCCCCTGGACGGCGAATATGACGTTTTGGAACAGGGCGCAGACGGCAACATCATTGTATCCAGCTTTATGGAGCCTGTGATCGGCCACGACGGCGAAACTGCTCAGTTCTCCTACGAGGGTCCCGATAAGTTTGCAGTCGCTCCCGACGGCACCTGGGGTATTAGCTGGTTCTTCTCCGCGGATGAATGTCAGCTCTATTCCTTCAGTGACGGTGCATTGACCGGCACTCCCTTCCCCTTCGAGGAGGTGGACAGCATCAGCCAGGTCAACATCGACGACCAGTACATTTTGGTAAGCGGTTCTGCCAAGGAAGACGACGAACAGTATGTTTTCGTCTATGATTACAGCGGCGAGCTGCAGCTGAAGCTTGGCGGCGAGCCTGACGGCTACGGCCTGGGCTCCATCACCTACGCAACCAGCACCCCCAACGGCTTCCTGGCCCTGGACGGCAATATGCGTGAGGTGGTCCTGTGGACTGCTGACGGCACCTGGATTGGTGCAGCCGATGACGCAGACCTGTTTGGCACTAACTACCCCTGGATCGCAGCCGCCGATATGGCTGACGACGGCAGCATCCTGGTAGTCATGAGCGAGACCCGTGCGGACGACTCCGCAGACGAGGTTCTGGTCTTCCGGCTTTCCGGCTTCTGATTTCATAGTGATAACAAAACCACACAGGGGACTGCATCCTCTGTGTGGTTTTTTTGTATTTTTTATGCCGTATTTTCTACCCGTTTGCAAATATAAAGAAGCCCACAGTCGTGTCATTGCGAGCCAGTGCGAACACTGGCGTGGCAATCTCAAAGTAAGACCCTATGCAAATAAATCACCAAAGGATATCTGAGAGCTTATATAATAAAGAATAAATATAAGTCAAACCACAGGAGAAATTTTATCTGTGTTGTTAACTGTTATGGAACATCAATAAAATCCTCTTTGCCGAAGCTTACACCGTAGCGGTACATTTGATAGGCCACTTCTTTTTCGATTATTCTCAAATTATCCAGGATACATTCAACATCCTCGTCTTCATCCTCCACATCTAATCTGTCACGTAATCTGTCATAGGCCCTGAATGTAGACTCATAGCATTGATCACACAGTCCCCCCGGCGCAAAGGCATCCTCTACCCCAGGAACACGGGCGCCGCCGCAACGCTGGCCAATCACAGTTTCATATACACAATCAATAAATCGCTCTGTCATTTTATACACCTCTCCGCAACGGTGTACTTAGTATACCTGATATATCTACCGTTGCCAATTAAAAAGGTATACTATGTATACGGGTGATAAAAATGAAAAAGAACGAATATATTTCCTTCCGTACCACATCCGAAGCCAAAAAATTTTTAGAGGAGTATGCTGCTAAGAAAAATTGGAGCATTTCTCTTTTGGTCCAACTGATCGTTTCTCAGTGGATCGAAGATCATAAGGACTCTTCAAATCATGAATAAACCGTACACAGGCCTGTTGTAACTCGATTACGGCAGGCTTTTTGTATTCTTAAAATAAAAAAGAAAGCTACAAAGGCAACACGACATAGGGAAGTATCGGTTTTGAACGCCGTATGGCGGGAATAGATGTTATTTTTCAGGCATTACTTCCCTGTGCGGCGTTGCCTGTTGGTTTTATCCTGAGGGTGGTGCTCCGCGCAGTGACTCTATCATATGCATGATTGCCGGGGGCAATCATGCCTCAATCTATTTCGTGTTTCAAAAATCATGATATTGACATTTCAGAGGGCCCGTGATAAAATAACAAATGATATATAACGATAGCTATATTATGGAGGTGCCTTATGCCGCCGAAAGTAAAAGTAACCAAAGAAGAGATCGTCAACGCTGCCGTTGACATTGTGCGCCGCAGTGGTGCGCAGGCCGTCAACGCAAGAACGGTAGCCGCAGCCTTAAGCTGCTCCACGCAGCCGGTGTTCTCCAATTTTGCTACTATGGAGGAGCTGCGTTTTGCAGTGGTGGAAAAAGCGGATGGGCTGTGCCAGGCGTATATGCAGCAGGAAGTGGATAACGGAAAGTATCCTGTTTACAAGGCAACCGGCATGGCTTACATACGGTTTGCCAAAGAGGAAAAAGAACTGTTTAAGCTTCTTTACATGCGTGACCGTTCCGGTGAAGCGGTACCGGAAGCAACGGAGCAAACCGATCAAATGACGTCCATCGTGCGTGAAAATACGGGCATTGGCGAGATGGACGCAAAGCTGTTTCACCTGGAAATGTGGGCCTGTGTCCATGGCATTGCCACCATGTTTGCAACAGGCTTTTTGGACCTTGACTGGGAGCTGGTCAGCAAAATGCTGACGGATTGCTATCAGGGTCTTCGGAAACAATATGCAATGGGGTGATCAGACATGGAAGCCATCCGAACAACGGGCTTGACTAAAAAATACAAAGATGTGGTTGCGGTGGATAACCTGAACCTTTCTGTTTTCAAAGGTGAGCTGTTTTCTCTGCTGGGGGTAAACGGCGCAGGCAAGACCACTACCATCAAAATGCTGTCGTGCCTGACAACCCCCACAAGCGGAGACGCGCTTTTGAACGGAAAAAGCATCTGCAAAGATCCTGCCGCAGTCAAATCGATCATCGCCGTTTCTCCCCAGGAAACGGCGGTGGCCCCGGGACTTTCCGTCCGGGAAAACCTGGAACTGATGTGCGGCGTTCACGGCTTTACAAAGGATAAGAAAGTAAGAAAAATTGCAGAGCTGACTGAGCTGCTGGGTCTAAATACTGTGATCTCCAAAAAGGCAGGCAAGCTCTCAGGTGGCTGGCAGCGCAGGCTGAGCATTGCCATGGCGCTTGTCAGCGAACCGGAAATATTGTTCCTGGACGAGCCTACATTGGGCCTGGATGTGTTGGCACGCAGTGATCTGTGGGATCTGATCCGTTCTTTGAAAGGAAAGATCACCATCATCCTGACGACCCACTATATGGAAGAAGCGGAAGCGTTGTCTGACCGGATCGCCATTATGAAGGACGGCAGACTGCTTGTTTGTGATACCGCCGAGAAGATCAAGGAACAAGCTGGCAAAGACAGCTTTGAGCAAGCCTTCATCCAAATTGTGAAGGGGGCGGAAAAATGAGAATATTCACATTTGCAGGCAGAAACGCAAAGGAGATCCTGCGGGATCCTTTGACTGTTTGCTTTGGCTTGGGGTTTCCCGTTGTTTTGCTCCTGCTGCTCAGTGCCATACAGGCAAATATCCCTGTGAAGCTGTTTGAAATACAGCATCTGACTCCGGGAATTACCGTTTTTGGCCTTTCCTTTATGACCTTGTTTTCCGCAACTGTGATCGCGAAAGACAGGGGAAGCTCCCTTCTTCAGCGCCTGTATACCACGCCCCTGACCGCGCTGGATTTTATCCTGGGTTATACCTTGCCGATCATCCCCATTGCGGTTGCCCAATGCGCTGTGTGCTATTTGGTTGCCATACTGCTGGGGCTGAAACTGACGGTGGGCATTTTATACGCCACCGTGTTTATCATTCCTGTTTCTGCTTTTTACATTGCACTGGGGCTGCTTTGCGGGAGCGTGTTTACCGATAAGCAGGTGGGCGGCATCTGCGGTGGACTGCTGACGAACCTTTCCGCGTGGCTGTCCGGGGTTTGGTTTGACCTTGACCTGGTGGGAGATGCCTTCCAAAAGATCGCTTACGCACTTCCCTTTGTCCATGCGGTAGAGCTGGAACGGGCAGTGCTGTCCGGTGATGCGGCAGGGGTATTTCCCCATATTTGGTGGGTGCTGGGATACGCCGGTGCCACACTGGGGGTAGCGGTATTGCTGTTCCTCCGGCAGATGAAACGGCAATAATATCTGCACTATCAAAATAAAACTATCTTCAAAAATCTCTCGGGTTGAAAAACGAAAATCTATCGGATTGAAAATTAAAAATCTATCGGATTGGAGTTGTAAAATCAATCGGATTGGTGTATAATGGCATCAGAGGTGAATGTTTATGGATAAGCAAAACTACATGATGCGAATTATTGACAGAAAAATCGAAGAGTATTTGAAAACCTTCGGTGCGGTTTGCGTGGAGGGACCTAAGTGGTGCGGCAAAACCTGGACTTCCTCGTACCACAGCAACAGCCAGATTTTTATCGGTGATCCTGCCGGTAATTTCCAAAACCGTAAGCTGGCTGAGATGTCCCCTGCATTGGTGCTGGAAGGAGAGAAGCCCCGTCTGATCGATGAGTGGCAGGAAGTTCCGCCTATTTGGGATGCCGTCCGTTATCAGGTGGACCAGTCTGCACAGAAGGGCCAATATATTCTTACCGGCTCCGCTACACCAAATCACAAGGGTATCCTTCACAGCGGTGCCGGACGCATTGCGAAGCTGCGTATGCGACCTATGTCTCTTTACGAGTCCAAAGATTCCTCCGGTGTTGTTTCTTTGGAAAGATTATGCCACGGAGAACTGACTCCAGCCATGACCGGCGAGGTAGATTTGAAAAAACTGATTACACTGATTATCCGTGGTGGTTGGCCCGGCAGTATCCATGTTCCTGCGGAACAGGCTGCGCTGCTCCCTGCAGAATACTTGAACGCAGTTATAGACGATGATGTTTATCGCATTGACGGCATCAAACGAAACACCACCAAAATGCGTTTGCTGCTACGTTCTCTGGCAAGAAACGAAAGCACTACTGTAACGAATAAAACTCTGAAAAACGATATCAGAGAAGTCGATGACGAAGATATCGATGTTGAGACCGTCAAGGAATACTTAGACATCTTTGACCGGCTGTTTATCACCGACAACCAGCCCCCCTTCTCCACTGGTGTCCGATCTTCCGTCCGGGTAAAACAGTCTGTAAAGCGCCACTTCTGTGACCCTTCGCTTGCCTGCTCCTTGTTAAAAGTCACCCCCACCAGCCTGTTGGGTGATTTGGAAACATTGGGTTTTCTGTTTGAGGCTCTGTGCGAACGGGATCTGAAGATCTATGCCGAATCCTTCGGTGGTAGCCTGTATCACTACCAGGATTATCAGGGACGGGAAATTGATGCCGTTATTGAGCTGCCTGACAGCCGATGGTGCGCGTTTGAGATCAAGCTGGGTGCCAACCAAATCGATGATGCTGCACAGAACTTATTGAATATTAAAAAAACATTCGAAGATGATCCCAAGGGAAAGCCGCCTGCTGTTCTATGCGTTCTTTGCGGCATGGCAAACGCTGCCTACCAACGCCCCGACGGCGTCTATGTTGTACCCATTACAGCATTGAAAAATTAATCAGTTAAAAACCAGAGGAAACAAGCTATACAATATTCCTTGAGTATGGCAGGGGGTTGTCTTTGGCAGTACCAAAACAAAACAGCACAAAATTTGCGGAAATCACGCAGATTTTGTGCTGTTTTTATTATTTTCAAATCGACTTATTATACTTCATATTCTCCTAAAACTTCGGCTGGGCCTTCCAGCAAGAGGCCGGAGATCAGGCCGCCCTGGGCATCGACGGTCAGCCGCAGGATGCCGCCGGGGTTTTCTGCCTGAAGCTGCTTGCCGGGGAGCTTTCCTGCGGCGTAGAGTGCAGCGCTCAGCGCGCCGCAGCCGGTGCCGCAGGCCAAAGTAAAGTCCTCCACGCCCCGTTCATAGCTTAAGACCCGTACCGTGGTCTCATCCAGCCAACAATAAAAATCCACATTGGCTCCGTGAGGAAACACCGGATCGTGGCGAAGCTGGGTGGCATAAGACCGAAGCTGCTCTTTGTCCGACCATTCCAGTCCCGGCTGCTCCACAAGGGCGTGGGGCACGCCGCACACGGCGTAGGCCACCCCCGGCTTTGCCTCCAGATCGATATCCACAGGCCGGGGCAAGCGCACCTTATACTGGGTATCCGACAAATGCCAGCCGTATACCAGGCCGGCGTCGGTTTGGATGGTCATTTCCTCACCGGCAAGGCCCAGGTCGTAGGCAAATTTGCAAATGCAGCGGCTGCCATTGCCGCACAGCTCCCCCCGGGAGCCGTCAGAATTATAGTAATGCAGGCGAAAATCCGCGTTTTCGGCGTAGTCCACCGCCATAAAGCCGTCCGCGCCGGTGATGGCACAAAGCTTTTGCGCCAGGGCGGAATAGTCCTCAGTCAGTCCACGGCCGTCAATGACCATGAAATCATTGCCCGCACCGCTCATGTGTAAGCATCGCATAAAAACGCCTCCTTAGAGCCTGTTTTGCTCCAAATAGATCAACAGCACCGCCACATCTGCCGGGCTCACGCCGGAGATCCGGCCAGCCTGCCCCACAGACACGGGACGGATCTGCGCCAGCTTTTGGCGTGCCTCCAGTCGCAGACCGGCAATGGCCTCATAATTCAGATCTTCCGGCAGCCGGCGGTTTTCCTCCTTCTTGAAGGCCTCCACCTGCTTTTCCTGCCGGGCCAAATATCCGGCGTACTTTACCTGGATCTCCACCTCCCGGGTCACAGCCTCCGGCAGTGCCGGACGGTCCGGATCGAAGGGGGCCAGGTCCTCATAGGTCACCTGGGGACGGCGCAAAAGGTCCGCCAACCGGGCGGAATTGGCTACCGGCGCAGATTCCCGGGTTTCCAGCATCCGGTTCAGCTCCGAAGATCCGGGGACACCGTTGGCCTCCAGCCGGCTGATTTCCCGGCGGACAGCCTCGTACTTTTCTTCAACCTGACGAAGACGCTCCGGGGGTACCAGTCCCACCGCCGCACCGATAGCGGTCAGCCGGGCATCGGCGTTATCCTGCCGGTGCAGCAGCCGGTATTCTGAGCGGCTGGTCATGATCCGGTACGGCTCCTCGGTACCTTTGGTCACCAGATCGTCGATCAGGGTGCCGATGTAGCTGGTATCTCTGGTCAGGATCAGCGGCGGCTTGCCCAGCAGTTTTAGAGCTGCGTTGATGCCGGCCACAAGGCCCTGCACCGCCGCTTCTTCATAGCCGGAGGAGCCGTTGAACTGTCCTGCGCCGTACAGGCCCGGGACTTTTTTATGCTCCAGCGTAGGCAGAAGCTCCGTGGGGTCTACGCACTCATATTCAATGGCATACGCCGGGCGCATCATTTCTGCGTTTTCAAGGCCCTCCACGGTATGCAGCATCTGTAGCTGCACATCCTCAGGAAGGGAAGAAGAAAAGCCCTGAATATACATTTCCTCAGTATCCAGGCCGCAAGGCTCAATGAAAAGCTGATGCCGGGGCTTGTCGGCAAACCGGTCCACCTTGGTCTCGATGCTGGGGCAGTACCGGGGGCCGACCCCGGAAATGGTGCCGTCGAACATAGGACTGCGGTGGATATTTTCCCGGATGATCTGATGGGTCTTTTCATTGGTATAGGTCAGGTAGCAAACCGCCTGGTTGTCCAAAGGATGCGCCGTCCGGAAGGAAAACGGCTCCGGGTCCCGGTCACCGGGCTGCAGCTCCATTTTGGAAAAATCGATGCTGCGGCGGTTCACTCTGGGAGGTGTGCCGGTTTTGAACCGGCGCAGCGTCAGTCCCAAGGCCCGCAGATTTTCCGTCAGGCCCACTGACGGATGCATGCCGTCCGGACCGGAGGCGATCACAGACTCACCGGTAATGACGGTGCTGTCCAAATAGGTGCCGGTGGCCAAAATGACGGCCTGGGCGGTGTAGATGGCGCCCAAATGGGTCTGCACGCCGCTGACAGCGCCGTTTTCCGTCAGCACCTTGGTGATCATGGCCTGCTTGAGCTGAAGATTGGGCTGCTGCTCTAATGTATGCTTCATCACCTGCTGATATTTCCGCCGGTCTGCCTGGGCACGCAGAGAATGGACCGCAGGACCTTTGCCCCGGTTGAGCATCCGGTACTGGATGCAGGCCGCATCCGCCGCAACGCCCATTTCTCCCCCCAGAGCATCCAGCTCTCGGACCAAATGGCCCTTGCCGGTACCGCCGATGGCAGGATTACAGGGCATATTGCCCACCGCATCCAGGTTAATGGTAAACAGAATGGTCTGAAGACCCAGCCGGGCAGCAGCCAGTGCCGCCTCGATGCCGGCGTGTCCGGCACCGATCACAGCCACCTGACAGGTGCCTGCTTGATAGGTGGTCATGTTTCTTCCTCCTGGGTGGGTTTCTTTTCCTCCGGCGGCAGCACAAAGGGCTTGCACACCACCTCGCAGCGGTTAATGGGGGTGCCTAAGGCGTGGAATTTTTCCTCATAGCCGGTCATAATGCCCACAATGCCGTCCTTGTGCAGATCCCGGGTCAGGTTATTCACCTGCAGGCCGCAGGCGGCAAATTCCTCTACGCTGAATTCGAACAGGGGTGCATTGTCGGTTTTGAAATGGAACTCACCGCCGGTTTTGACCACCCGGCAGTATTTGTCCAAAAAGCCCCGGTGGGTCAGTCTGCGCTTGGCGTTTTTCTTCCGGGGCCAGGGATCCGGGAAGTTGATAAACAGCCGGTCGATCTCCTGCGCGCCGAAGATTTCCTCGATGCGCTCCACATCCATATCGATGTAAAAAACATTGGTCAGCCCCAGCTCCATGGCCTTTTCCATCGCCACCACCATAGCCTCCCGGCAGCGCTCCACCGCGATCAGCAGAACATCCGGATTGGCCTGGGCGGTTTCGGCGGTAAATTTGCCCTTGCCGCAGCCCACCTCCACCCACAGGGCAGCGCAATCCGGCTTCAGGCTGCGCCAGTTGCCCTGTAAGGCCTCCGGCTGCTGAATATGCAAGGCCTCACACCGCTGCATACGGGGCACCAGGTTTTTCATTTTTCTCATTCTCATAAGGAACTTCCTCCCATTATATTCTGCAAAGCATTATAGCAGAAACCGGCGAAACAGTCAATTCCCGGCAGGTGGAAGGCGGCAAGGATTTCTCCCTGCCGCCGTGCTTCGGTTAGTTGTAAATTATATCGTGGTTTGCGATTTACCTGGCTCTGCTATGGATAATAATTGCACACGAAATAATAAGGATAATAAACATAATAGCAGACAACGAAAGCCGTTATCTGCTATTGCAGATAAACTGTATGAAACTGGTTTTATTCCCACTCGCTCCCGAAAACCGTAACTTAAACAATTTTTGTATGGGTATTTTTGCTCATATTATCGAGAGTGTTCAGATTATCCATGAAATATGGACTGTCAAGATTTTTGTTGTCATCGTGTTGTCACACCGACAACGACATTACAGCGGATCGAAGGGGGAAATTTTATGGTTTTGCTCAAATTTCTCTAAGAATTCGATCAAACGCAGCTTGAATTTCTTCCTTATTTGTTTCATCCCCAAGCACACGGAGCGTATAGAAAACATTGTCCTTCACCCAATAAGCGGTCGGATCGTAAAAGTCACCGTCATAGTAGTCATTATTATTTGATTCATTGGTGATTACAATCAATACGGGGATTTGGGATCCGGTTTCTGTAGATTCTTCTTCATAGGTAGCATACCCGTTACAAACACTGCCCGTCTGATAGGAGCCGTCATCCGCACGAAGGGTAGTATTCAGTGTTATCCTAATATCGTCAACGTTGTACCCGGCGGCAAGGGAAAGTTCTTGCAGCTTTCCATCCACATTCATAGAAGCGTGTGCGGCGTTGGCGGTTACTTGAATGTGCTTTACCGGCATAGTAGGGTCTGTGCTTTCCATCCCAAAATAGCCGGTCTTATTAAGCCAGTCTATCGACTCAAGAGGATTCTCTACATCAAATCCGATTGCCATTTCACATTCATTCCAATTATCATATTGAAAACTCACAAGCCCCCAAAGATGACTGGATGTAAGACGTTGCTCTTCCGTCATAGCGGAATAGGTTTTCCATTCTTGCGCAATCTTGCTTGCAAGTTCCTGCCCAATAGAAGAAAAATCAGTACCATTCAAGTATGTGCCAACCTCATAGGTGGACTCTGTATTGTCTGTCTTCTTCTCCAAGAGCTGTACTGTACGGTAAGTTTTCCCGGGATCATCCGCTCCACCCATCGAAGATATCGATTCATTTTCAGTATCCGTACCGCCAATACACAAAGCGAGCGTTATCATAAGCGTCACAACAACACTGATGACAGCAAATGCGATAATTGAGATTTTTTGCGTTGGCTTAGAACAATCGTGCTTGTTATTAAGCAAAGTGAAAATCAAAACAGTTATACACCCGGATAGTAAGATTACCAGCAAATCTATTGGGGCAAAAACGATTCCAGGCAGACTCTCAAACAAGAATCCTGAACCCAGGATATATAAATGCCCGTTGAGAAGAATCATTTCGCCAATATACATCAGAAGTGTCATTACGGATGCCGAAATCGCAGGAAGCCAAACTGATATGAGTTTTCGCTTTTCCAAAAGGAACGAGCCAGCGAACACGCCAGCGGTTACACCAAACAGGGCAAAAAACACCGTCATTAACGCTGCAGACAAAGAGGATACCTGAATACTGCCATCTCTCCAAAAAGCCGTAAAGCAAGCAAGAATACAGAGGCCGAGGAATACAACAGAACAAATCGATTGCAGGATTAAAGATTTGCAACGCTTTTTATCGCCGTTCTTTATCATTTGACCAAAACCATACAAACAGTTCAAGATAGTAATGATCAGCAAAACAGAAATAATGTAAAAGTGGAGTTTAAACGCAGGGTTATAGTCACCCATCAAGATATCGACTGCTGTTTGTGTCTTGTATGTGGTTACGGTTTCACCCCAACCCTCCGGAGGGACATAACACATAAACATCTGCCAGTCCTCGAGCTTTGTGACAGTTTCAGCAGTAGATACTACAACTTTCTGTTCAAACAGCAATTCCAAGCCAAAGAAAACTCCGATCGCAGAAAGAACTCCGCCGGCAAATGCGAGTTTCTTAAAAAATCTGATAAACAAGGGCATTAAGAGGACGCCAATAATGATAGCTACGCTGATCGGTGTATACGGAATAATGTATTTGGGATAGTTCTCCTTCATCACAGTTCCGGTAACAAGCATATCAGTAATCACACGAACACCCATTGATAACGGATAATACGATGCTATTAAAACACCGAGGCAGGAATACAGATAATATCGATTAAACCGTTTGCTTTTCATACTCATTCTCCTTTCATCCTGCATTCGTTAATAGGGCATAGAAAATTGCTCCAATCAACGCAATCAATACCGCAAGTGAAAGCCACGTCAACTTCTTGAAGGACAATATGTTCTCAATTCGTGTTCGTATTTTTGCACCGCCAAAAGCAGATGCAAATACAGTTGCTCCTTGTCTGCTTTCCAACAATGATGATGCATAATCTTTTGCACGGTCAGATCCAATCTTTGCAAGAACACGCTCATCGCAAGATAGTTCGAGATCTGCAAGAAACGCTTTTAAGAACAACCAACTAAGCGGATTGAACCAATGAACTGCAACGATTACAAATGCTATAATTCGCCACAGATTATCAGAACTACGTATGTGCGTTTTTTCGTGTAATACAATTAATTCAATATCTCTGCCTTTATAAGAGGCAGGCAAAATAATCTTAGGCTTTATAATACCATATACAGCAGGAGATACGATTTTCTCCGATAGAAAGATGTTATCTTTTAGTTGGGTTGAACCCTTGATTTCATAAATCGTCGTGAAATATGTAACAATCAGCATCAGAAGAATGGCCAGCGAAACAATAATCCATATAATGGAGGCCACGCTAAAAATATTTTCGAGTATATTGACTTTATATGTTATTGGGAAATAAGTATCTGCAGCCATAACACTATTCGTCATTGAAAAAGCAATATCATCAGTAGGCTGATACACAACGATAGTTTTTGTAGTTAGTTTCGATAATAATGCCATCAGACCATACTTGCTGTTGAGCCCAAAAGGAACGGTCATTCTGAGGAAAGGAATTATCCAAAGAAACACCGTTACCCTTCTCGGTATCTTTTTTATAAGTCTGACAAGCATAACGATCACGCCGGTTAAGGCGGCAGTTATACTCATATTAAATATCCAATAAAACACTTCTTGCAGCATAAGCGTCACCGATGATCAATGAGTTTGCGCAAATCGTTGATTTCTTCTTCAGATAACGGTTCATCTTCAAGCAGTGCCGAAAATAAAGCTTTGCGGGAGCCGCCAAACACCTTTTTCACAAGCGAAGCAACTTCCACCTTTTGCATTTCGTTTTGCGATACAAGCGGCGTGCAAATAAATCCGGGATCTTCACGTCGAATAAACCCTTTTGATTCAAGCTTTTTAATTACGGTATAGGTAGTATTTTTATTCCAGCCAATTGTATCGGCGGCAATTAAACTAATATCCTTTGCGGAAATAGGGCTTTTCTCCCATATAATTCCCATCACCTTGGCTTCACTGTCAAAAAGCTTTTCTTTCATAACGAACCCTCCGCAGACTATTTCTATAGTCTATACTATCACAATAGTCTGGCCTTGTCAATAGTTCCAAGATAAATAGAAAAAACGGCAGGAAAAATCCCTGCCGCCGTGCTTCGGTTCGTTGTAAATTATATCGTGGTTTACAATTTACGTGGCTCTGTTATGGATAATAATTTCACACGAAATAATAAGGATCATAAACATAATAGCAGACAATGAAAACCATTATCTGCTATTGCAGATAAACTGTATTAACCTGGTTTTATTCCCACTCGATGGGGGATTTTGGCTTTGTAGATATTTCCACCCAATGGAGGTTTCCTCTTTGCCGGTCACCTATGGGGCGTAGTTACGATTCGGCTTCGTCACGAAAAACGGGGTCAAGCGTTTCTTCGGTGTGTTCCTCCGGCTCCAGGGACAGTCTGCGCCGAAGGAGGATATCTTCCTCCGGATGGGCTTCGTAGTAGGGATCGATCATGTATTTTTGAATTGCAGGGAAACAGTTGAACTGAATAAGCAGGTGGATAAAGCCGGGAAATACAAAAACAGCGAGAATGGTGGCCAGAAACAGCACAATAAAGTGGGGAAGCTTGACCAGTGCGAAAACCACACCGGCGCACAGTGCCAGTTCCACAACACCTACAAACAGGTTCTTTTTAAAATTGACAAAGGCCAGCAGGAAGCTGTTTTTATAGATCTTGGAGGTGGGCAGATCGAAGGTAATGATCAGGGTCCACATATAGTAGCGCATAAAAGAGAATACAACAAAACAGATCAGCAGAAAGCCCAGGGCAATATCGGCAAAAAGGCCTTCGGCGTTGAAGTAAAAAACCAGGCCGAAGCACAAAAGGGCACTGACCAAAAGATTGATGACGCCCACGGCCAGGGCTTGCTTCCAATTTGCCTTTATCGTATCAAAAAAGTCACTGACTCCAAAGGAATGTCGATTTCGGGCCAGGTTTCTGGCAACATTGGTGATGCCGGCCTGGGACAGGCCGTGGGGGATCAGCAGCATACCGATCACACAATAGACAAAGCTGATGGGGACAAGCATCCAAAAATTTTGAAACCAAAGCTCGAAGAAACGAAAAAAGGATGTTTTTTGGTTGGTGGTGTTCTCTTCCATTACGCAGTCCTCTTATATTTGATTTTATTTTTAAGGGCAGTCAGTGGGTGAATATTGCGATACCCCAGCCGGTACAAAAGGCCGCAGGCAAGGACCGTCAGCAGAACGGGAAAACCGGCAAAAAGGACCGATGTCCACGGGATCTGCGCGCAATCATTTCCGGTTCCGAGAAGAATTCGCAGAAAGCCAAACAGGTGATAATTGGTGTACCGGTAAAGGGTCAGTCCCCGGTTTCCGATCCATTGCAGCTTGTTCATCACAAGCAGAATATACCCTGTCAGGCTAATTGCCGCAGGAAAAAGTGTGGGGCCAAGCCACCGCCATAGGCTGTGCTTTTTGCGCGCTTCCCCATCTTTGGCGCCCAGTCGGTATAAACGGCTCGGGACCAAAGCAACAAACAAACAAAGGCTCAGCAGTTGGGCCACGCCGAAGATCAGGTCTGCGCCCAGGCCTTTCAATTCCGAACGAAGCTCAGCGGTATGTACCGTCAGCCCCAGAGCTTCATACTGTGCTTTTTCCCGGTCCTCTCCGTCCGCATAGTAATGGGTGTAGACCTTTTTGTTTTGCCCCGTTGCTTCATCGGTTACATATGCGTCATAGCCTACCGCCTGGGTCAGCGGCAGCGTAAAGACCGCAATCAAAGACAGAAAGATCACAAAGGACAGGATCACGCCGGTAAGATAGCGCACAGACAGGCTGACGCCAAGTTTAACAGTTTCCATAGGCTTTCTCTCCATCAAGTGGCCGGACGGTATTTCTTCATATATTCCGTAGGCGTCATACCGGTAGCCAGTTTAAATCTTCTGGAAAAATAATGAATACTGGAGAAGCCGGTGTCTTCGGCAATTTCCGTAATGGATTTGTTGCTGCTTTTCAGCAGGTCCTTTGCCGCCTGAATTCGCACGGAAATGAGCTGCTCAATGGGAGAGGTTCCGTACCGTTCCCAATACAGGGATGAAAAGCGGCTGCTGGAGTAACCGGCCAGGTCCGACAGCTCCCGAAGGGTCCAGTCGTGGGTGATGTTTTGGATCATTTGCATATGCGTGGCTTCGATCTGCTCGATTTGCTTGCTTTTGCTGGCCGTTTGGATGTAAGACCGGTGCAGGTCAATGAACATCTCGTAGAGAATATGGTGGATTTTATCTTCATAACCGGGCAGCTTCTGATTTCGTTCATTGAGCAAGCGCTCAATATAATCACGCAGAATATGCGGCTTTTTGATGGTAAAGGGGTGGATCAACGGCAGCGGCCAACGCTCCAGAACACGGCCAACCTCGTCACCGCCTACATAGATATAGGTATCGGAAAAGGGAAGGTGATCAGCAAGGGCACCGTGGTAGATGATTTTTCCCGGGGGCACGATCCGCAATTGCTCAGCCTGACCCATATGCATAATGCCATTTTCATCCTCGTAAAAAAAGGGTACCAGAAAGCAACCAATATAGTAATATTTTCCAAGTGTGTGCCGGGCGCATTTTCCCACATGGGTGGTTTTCAAAGAGGTAGAGGCGAAGTACATTGCCAATCATCTCCTGTTTTGGAATAAAATACAAATAAATTCCCATATTGCCGACTTGTGGACGATTTTATAATAGAAAAGTGCAAATGTCAATAGGTGTCGTTATAGTGCATAAAAATCCAACAGCATAGTTGTGCAAAAAGGAAAAGCGGAGGAAGAATGTGCAAAATCGTAAAAAGATTGTACAAATACAATAGACAGGAATAACAGTAAAATAACAGCATGGAAAAGTGCCTGTGAATTTCTCTGCCGATCAAAGCGGCAGGAAAAGGCAGCGCAAACCGTTTTGCAAATAACCACGATTTATCTTACATCACGAAAGGAAAGCTTAACATGAAAAAACACGAAAACCTGTGGCGCAAGGTAGTTGCGCTGTTGCTGTGCCTGGCAATGGCAAGCACAATTGTGGCTTGTGGCGGCAACGCACCGGAAGAGGACCTGTACAATTCCGAAAGCCAAACCCCCACGGACGCCACGCAAGCCGGTGACGACGACAGCGTGGTGGTGATCCCCACCGGTGACGGTGACACAGAAAACAGCGGTGGCGAGAATTCCGGTGCCCAGGGAGATTTGGACGATCAGCAGGCATTCCTGAATTCTGTCCCCGATGAACTGGCCGGCTCCAAGGTTGAGATCCTGGTATGGTATAAGGCTTTGGATTCCCAGGTCGCCAAGATGCAGCGCTTTGAGGACGCCACCGGCATCAATGTGGAATTTGTTTATGCCGACGATGAGAACTATCTCAACAAGCTGGTATCCATGAAAGCCGCCGGCAATGCCCCTGAGATCGCCTGCATCCGTCCTGCCCACTATCCCTTGTCCATCCTACAGAATTACTTCCTGCCGCTGACGGAGGAAGATATGGATGTGGATCCTGCGATCTACGATCTGGATACCATGGATATGCTGGCCTGGGACGGCCAGAGCTATGGCTATGTAGCGTACAAGTCCACCAAGACCAACTACGGTGTGCTTTTGTACAATCAGGATATTTTTGACCAGTACGGTGTCACAGACCCCAATACCATGTGGCGTGAGGGCAACTGGAACTGGGATACCTTCGTGGAAATGGCACAGGACATCCAAAGCAAGTCCGGCATCCAGGCACTGACCGCAGAGTACCACGGCTATCTGCTGTCCCTGACTGCCGGTGAGGATTGCGTTGCCATGAGCGAAGGCAAGCTGGTAAATAATGCGGACAGCTCCAGACTGCGTGACGCATACCGCTGGCTGAACAACCTGAAGCTGGACGGTCAGTACAAGATCCTGGATCAGGGCCTGAACAGCGCCGGCTTTATTGCCGGTGAAGCGGTTATGTACGTCAACGATAGCTGGGCTCTGCAGCACGGCGAACGCTACGGCGACCTGCCCTTTACTTTGGGCTATGCACCGCTGCCCTCTCCTGCGGATATGGAAACCACCGTTCCTGCTTCTATTCAGCAGTGGGGCTACACAATCGGCTCCGGTGACCTGGAAGCAGCCAAGTATGTGATGCACTGGTGGATGAATCCTGCCTTCAATAACGAGCAGGAGCCCATTTGGCTGAACGAATCCGTTGCCGACTTTATGGCTGAGGTCTCTCAGATGCCGCTGGCACCGCTGCTCAGCAGAGGTGTTATCGAGTTTGGCGGCGACTATAGCTGGTACGATCACTACAACATCAATGTTGCCAACACCGGCGCAGGCAACGTTGACAGCGCACTGGATTCCTGGAAAACAGTGATCGAAAAGAACCTGGAGAAGATTTATAGCGAATTCGGCTAATCCCCGATATTATGTTTCAGCAACAAGGGCAGGTGCATACTTGCCCTTGTTATCCTACTATAAAGGAGAATCGAAATGCCATTGACCAAAAGAGTGCTCCTTTGCCTGATTAGCATCGTGCTGGTATTTTCAGCCTTTGGCTGCACGGCGGTCCCGCCTGTGAAGGATGTGCCTGCGGAGGAAACGCCTGCAGATCCCATCAGCAGCTCTGCCACCGGCTATGCCCACGGCACTACGGTGGACAGCAACGGCAACTTTATCTTTACCTACAACGGCGAGCAGTATGACAGTGAGTTTGACCGCCTGATGGCGGAGGACGGCTATGTTTTCGGTATCGACGACAACTGGTACGGCACCTATAGCCAAAAGCAGACCGTTTTGGGCGACAATGAGATCATAACCGCTGCGCCTGCCTATCTGCAGGGCCAGGTGGAACGCCGTCTGTACAATATGAAGGCACTGGGCTACAACAGTGTAAACGTTTGGATCCACAAGGATCTGGGCGGTTTCACCTTTGACGACAACGGCAAGATCACCGGCCTGAACGAGAGTTTTACCACCAATCTGCGCCTGCTGCTGGAAAGCTGCCGGAAGACAAATATGAATCTTGTCCCCAGCCTGCTGAACCCCGGCACAGCCACCAACTTTAACGAAGGTGCCAACGGCCTGACCCCTGAGCAGATCTGGTTCAAGTACTTCCGTTTCTATTATGACGAGGAAATGCGCAAGGCTTATATCGATGCGCTGAGTCAGACCCTGGAGATTTTGGCTGAGTACCAGGATGTGATCACCATGATCAACCTGGCCGTGGAAAACGGCACCCAGATGATCAACGATCCTTCCTTCGAGAACCAAAACTATGCCAACCGCTTCGGCGTTGTATGGGAGGATTATGCGTCCCTGCTCAATGATATGCACGCAGCCTCCAAGGCGGCTATGCCCAATGTGCCCACAACGGTGGAGGATGTGGCATGGGTCTGCAATTCCTTCAAGTACAACGATTTGGATGTGGATATCATCGGCTACAACTTCTATGGTAAGAAGGCTACCGATGAGATGATCATGGAAGACCGTTTCATGACCCGTCCGGCATATATTGGTGAATTTAATATTCACTTTGATGCCTCCGAGATCCGCCGTGCTGACGAAGCCACCCGTGGCATGTATCTGACGGATCTGCTGGATTACTACTACCACAACGGCTATTTAGGCTCCTTCTATTTCTTCTATTACGCCAGCGGTGATATTGGCTACAGCTTCTTCCGCACCCAAAACTCCTCTGATAAATATGAGGATATGTGCACCTTCGTTCCTATGCTGTCTTACAAGATCCGGGACCTGAAGAATGAGCACCGCGGCATCGAAGACGCTATGGATAAGCCTGCGCTGCTGTATAACCACGATTCTGCCGTGAACTACTGGGTAGCGGCCCGTGGCGCGGAGTATTACATTTTGGAGCGCACGGAAGATGGCGGCAAAACCTGGACCACCATCGCAGACGATATTGATGTCAACGCTTACATGCTGGACAACGGCCTTTTGTCCTATGAGGATACCACCCGCGAAGAGGATACGGTGTACAACTACCGGGTCACCGGTGTCGACGGTGACGGCCAGCAGTCTGTATCCGATATGGGCAACGACAACTCCGTATTTATTCCTGTTAACCTGTTTGTGGATTCTCAAGGCAATCCCAACGGTGGCTTTGAGCAGGATGCGCTGCTGGAGGGCAACGGCGAAACTATGGCCGATGTGCTCAATTCCGACGGCTGGTATGAACGCCTGACCTATGGCAATGATGTGGGCGTGCTTCTGAACGATCCCGAAATGGCCCGTACCGGCAATAGCTGCTTCTATGTAAACCTGTTTGAAGGTGCCGGTGACTACGGCATTTGGTCCGAGGCAGGTACCATGTCCTGCTGGACCTACAATTTGGAGCTGGAACCCAACACCTCCTATACCCTGAACTACTGGTACAAGCTGATCGCCCACGGCGGCTTCTCCTTTACGGTCCGCGATCCTGAAACCCCCACACTCAATCTGGTGTGGACCCAGCCCGGTCAGCAGCTTACCGCTGAGGAACGGGATGTGCTTTTGGAAAACTATGTGGGCTTGGAGGGCGAGGAGCTGAAGAACGCCGTGAAAAACAGCGACTGGCTGCAAGGCTCCATGACATTTACCGCGCCTGCCAGCGGCAGAGTGATCATCTGCCTACAGAACAACCGTGGCTACGATGCCAGCAACCCCCTGAACAGCGCATTCTACCTCGATGATATCGAGATCTTTGAACTGAGATAAGGAGGAGGCTTAATATGAAACTGAAAAGAATATTGAGCTTTGTCCTTGCGGTGGCAATGACACTGTCTTTGTGTCCCGACATCGTGCTGCCTACCGATGCGGCAGACGATTACAACCTGCTCACCAACGGCGATTTTACCCAGGGAAGCACCGGCTGGACCAACAACGGCATTGCACCTGCCGCGACCATCTCCGACGGTGTTCTGACCCTTGCCAACCAAAAGACCGCTTCCGGTGATGCCAGGACCTACAGTGCCATGCAGCTTTCACCCGGCACCTACCAGATTTCCTTTGATGTAAAGGGCACGCCTGCCCAGTACCGCCCTTATGTAGGTGTCAGCAAAAACTACTGGACCAACGATTACGGCCAGTATTTCATGTATCACTACAGCCTGAATGACACTACATGGACCACCATCACGGAAACCTTTACCGTTCCGGAAAGTGCCGCGGATGCCAACACAGGCCTGGCTCCTGTCTATGTAACCATTTGGGGCAGCAACGATAGCTTTGCGCCCTTAACGCAAATGCAGTTTGATAACTTTGCGGTCCGCAAGGTGCTCAATGTGTCTGCCGAGCTGCGCGACGCCGCTTTGAGCGAGGATATCAAAACGGTCCCCCAGGGCGTGGGCTATACCAACACACTCACGCCCACCACAGGTTACGAGATCTCCAAGGTCACCGTAACCATGGGCGGTACGGAAGTTGCCGATGCCTATGACGCGCAGACCGGCAAGATCAGCATCCCGGCTGTCACCGGAGATCTGCATATTCAGGCGGAAGCCATTGCGCTGGATACCGGCAATCTGCTCTTTAACGGCAGCTTCAATCAGGGCAGCAACGGCTGGACCAGCAACGGCATTGCCCCTGAGGCAACCATCTCTGACGGTGTTCTGACACTGCCTGCGGAAAAGACCGCCTCCGGCGATGCCAGAACCTATCAGGCTCTGCAATTGGCCCCCGGCAGCTATCAGCTTTCCTTCGATGTAAAGGGCACGCCTGCTCAGTACCGTCCCTATGTGGGCGTCAGCAAAAATTACTGGACCAACGATTACGGTCAGTATTTTATGTATCACTACGAGCTGAGCAATACCGACTGGACCACCGTCACGGAGCGCTTTACCGTTCCGGAAAGTGCCGCAGACGCCAACACGGGCCTGGCCCCTGTCTATGTAACCCTTTGGGGCAGCAACGATAGCTTTGCGCCCTTGACACAAATGCAGTTTGACAATTTTGCCGTTCGCAAGCTGCTCCAAATCTCTGCCGAGCTGGATCACGCTGCTTTGCACGAGAATATCCAAGCTGTCCTGCAGGGCGAAGGCTATACAAACACACTCACGCCCGACACAGGCTACGAGATCTCCAAGGTCACCGTAACCATGGGCGGCACGGAAGTTGCCGATGCCTATGACGCGCAGACCGGCAAGATCAGCATCCCGGCTGTCACCGGTGAGCTGCACATTCAGGTGGAAACTGCCGAGATCGACACCACCAACCTGCTTTCCAACGGCAATTTTACCCAGGGAAGCACCGGCTGGACCAGCAACGGCATTGCACCTGAGGCCACCGTCTCCGGCGGTGTTCTGACACTGCCTGCGGAAAAGACCGCCTCCGGTGACGCCAGAACCTATCAGACTGTGCAATTGGCCCCCGGCAGCTATCAGCTTTCCTTCGATGTAAAAGGCACGCCTGCCCAGTACCGTCCCTATGTGGGTGTGAGCAAAAACGCCTGGACCCACGACTACGGTCAGTACTTTATGTATCAGTACGAGCTGAGTGATACCGATTGGACCACCATCACAGAAAGCTTTACCGTTCCGGAAAGCGCTGCAGATGCCAACACAGGCCTGGCTCCGGTGTGCATCACGATCTGGAGCAGCAACGGAAGCTACGCCCCCATCACGCAAATGCAGTTTGACAACTTTGCCCTTCGCAAGCTGCTCCAAGTGACCACCGACCTGCAGCATGCAGCTTTGAGCGAAGCGGTCAACGCTGTCCGGCAGGGAGAAAGCTATGTCAACACGGTTATGCCCAGCGCAGGCTATGCGATCTCCAAGGTCACCGTGACCATGGGCGGCACGGAAGTTGCCGATGCCTATGACGCACAAACCGGCAAGATCAGCATCCCGGCCGTGACCGGAGCTGTGCATATTTGCGTGGAAACCACGGAAGTCATCGGCTACAACCTGATGGTCAACGGCAACTTTGACCAGGGAACTACCGGCTGGGCCGACAACGGTGTTGCCCCTGCGGCCACCATCGCAGGCGGCGTTCTGACGCTGCCTGCGGAAAAAGCAGCCTCCGGTGACGCCAGAACCTATTACGCTCTGCAGCTATCCCCCGGTGCTTATGAGATAACCTTTGATGTAAAGGGTACGCCCTCCCAGTACCGCCCCTATGTGGCTGTGAGCAAAAACTACTGGACCAACGATTACGGCCAGTACTTCATGTATCAGTATCCCCTGCGTGATACGGATTGGACAACGATCACGCAGAGCTTTATCGTTCCCGAAAGTGCTGCGGATGCCAATACCGGGCTTGCGCCGGTCTATGTAACCATTTGGAGCAGCAACGACAGCTTTGCCCCCATAACGCAAATGCAGTTTGACAATTTCGCTGTCCGCAAGGGCTTGCAGGTTACCAGTGCCCTGAGCAACGCAACCCTTCTTTCCGATGTGAAAGCGGTGGTATCCGGCGAGAGCTATAACAATACCGTCCTTGCCAAAGCCGGTTATGCAATTTCCCAGGTCACCGTAACCATGGGCGGCGCAGAAATTGCCGATGCCTATGACGCACAAACCGGCAAGATCAGCATCCCGGCTGTCACCGGGGAATTGCATATCCAGGTGGAAACCGTTCAGATCAGTGACGGCAACCTGCTCACCAACGGCAGCTTTGATCACGGAAGCGTCGGCTGGGCCAACAACGGCGTTGCCCCGGCGGCAACCGTTGCTGACGGTGTTTTGACGCTGCCCACCGAAAAGACAGCCTCCGGGGATGCCAGAACCTATTACGCTTTGCAGCTTGCCCCCGGTGCGTATCTGCTGTCTTTTGATGTAAAGGGCACCCCTGCCCAGTACCGTCCCTATATCAGTGTCAGCAAAAACTACTGGACCAACGATTACGGTCAGTACTTTATGTATGATTACGCACTGAGCGATACCCAGTGGACGACAATCACGGAAACATTTCTTGTTCCCGAAAGCGAGGCCGATACCAATACCGGTCTTGCCCCTGTCTATGTAACCATTTGGAACAGCAACGACAGCTTTGCGCCTGTAACGCCAATGCAGTTTGACAATTTCACGGTCCACAGCGGCCTGAAGGTCACCACCGCGCTGAGCAACGCAACGCTGAGCAGTGACATCCGTGCGATCGCATCCGGTGATGGCTATGAAAACACGGTCACTGCCAACCCGGGTTATGAGATCTCCAAGGTCACCGTAACCATGGGCGGCGCAGAAGTGGCTGATGCCTACAACCCGAAAACCGGCAAGATCCGCATCCCGGCTGTCACCGGAGATCTGCATATTTGCGTGGAAACCACGCCGGTGGTAGGTTACAACCTGTTTACCAACGGCAATTTTGATCAGGGAAGCACCGGCTGGACCAACAATGGGATTGCTCCTGCAGCTACCATCTCCAAAGGCGTTTTGACGCTGTCTACCAAAAAGACCGCTTCCGGCGATGCCAGAACCTATTATGTTCTGCATTTGGAGCCCGGCGCTTATCAGCTTTCCTTTGATGTCAAGGGCACGCCTTCCCAGTACCGTCCCTATGTGGCGGTCAGCAAAAACCACTGGACCAATGATTACGGTCAGTACTTTATGTATGATTACAGCCTGAGTGACACGAAGTGGACCACCGTCACCGAGACCTTCCTTGTCCCGGAAGGTGACGCGGATGCCACCACCGGTCTGGCTCCGGTTTGTGTAACCATTTGGAACAGCAACGCCAGCTTTGCCCCCATCACGAAAATGTCCTTCGATAACTTTGCCGTTCGCAAGGGCTTTGTGGTCACCACCGAGCTGAACGATGCAACGCTGAGCAGTGACATTAAGGCAGTTGTATCCGGCCAAAGCTATGAAAACACGGTGATTGCCAAAGGCGGCTATGAGGTTTCCAAGGTCACCGTAACCATGGGCGGCGTAACAGTTCCCAACGCCTACAACCCAAAAACCGGAAAGATCCGCATCCCGATGGTGACCGGAGATGTACACATTCAGGTGGAAACCGTTGAGAACGAAAAGGCCAACCTGATGGTCAACGGCAATTTTGATCACGGCAATACCGGCTGGTCCAACAACGGCATTACGCCTGTGGCCACCATTGCCGACGGTGTTTTGAAGCTGTCCACCGAAAAGACAGCCTCCGGTGATGCCAGAACCTATTATGTCATGCAGCTCAAACCCGGTGCGTACCTGCTGTCCTTCCGGGTAAAGGGCACTTCTGACCGGTACCGCCCCTGTGTTTCCGTCAGCAAAGACTACTGGACCAATGATTACGGCCAGTACTTTATGTATGATTACAGCCTGAGTGATACGAAGTGGACCACGGTTACGGAGAGCTTTATCGTTCCTGACAGTGCCGCAGATGCCGGCACAGGCCTTGCTCCTGTCTATGTGACCGTTTGGGGCAGCAACGCCAGCTTCGGACCTGTCACGCAGATGCTGTTTGACGACTTTGCAGTTCATAAGGGGCTGAAGGTCACGGCGGAGCTGAATAACGCAACGCTGAGCAAGAAGATCCAGGCAGTTGCGTCCGGCAAACGCTATGAGAACACGGTGATTGCCGACCCGGGTTACAAGGTTTCCAAGGTCACCGTAACCATGGGCGGCATAAAGCTTGCCGATGCCTACAACCCGAAAACCGGCACGATCAGCATTGCTTCTGTAACCGGAGAACTACATATTCAGGTAAAAACCGTGGAGGACGAGACCGCCAACCTGATGACCAACGGCAATTTCGATCACGGCAATACCGGCTGGGCCAACAACGGCATTGCGCCTGCGGCAACCATCGCTGACGGCGTTTTGACCCTGTCTACCGAAAAGACCGTTTCCGGTGATGCCAGAACCTATTATGCCATGCAGCTCAAGCCCGGTGCTTATCAGCTTACCTTTGATGTGAAGGGTATCCCTGCACAGTACCGTCCCTATGTCAGTGTCAGCCAAAACTACTGGACCAATGATTACGGTCAGTACTTTATGCGTGATTACAACCTCAGTGACACTCAGTGGACCACGGTTACAGAGTCCTTCATCATTCCTGACAGTGCCGCCGATCCGAATACAGGTCTTGCCCCTGTGTATGTGACGGTTTGGAGCAGCAACGATAGCTATGCCCCTGTAACACAAATGCAGTTTGATAACTTTGCTGTTCATAAGGGCCTGAAGGTCACCTTGGATCTGGACAACGCAACCCTCGACAAGGATATCAAAGCAGTTGTATCCGGTAACCGCTATGTAAACACGGTGATCGCCAATCCCGGATATAAGGTTTCCAAGGTCACCGTAACCATGGGCCGCACAGAGGTGGCCAATGCTTACAATGAAAAAACCGGAAAGATCCGCGTCCCGGCGGTAACCGCAAAATTGCACATTCAGGTGGAAACCGTTGAGGACGAGACTGCCAACCTGATCGTAAACGGCAATTTCGATCAGGGAAATACCGGCTGGGCCAACAACGGTGTTTCGCCTGCGGCGGTCATTGCCGACGGCGTCCTGATGCTGTCTGCTGAAAAGACGGCTTCCGGTGATGCCAGAACCTATTATGCGGCGCAGCTCAAGCCCGGTACTTATAAGCTGTCCTTCAAAGTCAAGGGTATTCCTGCCCAGTACCGTCCTTATGTAGGTGTGAGCCAAAACTACTGGACCAATGATTACGGTCAGTTCTTTATGTACAAGTACAACCTCAGCAACACCGCATGGACCACGGTTACGGAATACTTTGAGGTTCCTGCCAGTGCCGCCGATGCTGCTACCGGTTTGGCGCCTGTTTATATCACGATCTGGAACAGTAACGATAGCTATGCGCCTGTGACGCAGATGTTCTTTGACGATTTTGAATTGTACAAGAGCGACGGCGTTGTGGTGCAGAAGCCGGAAGAACCGACCCTGCCCAACCTGGCTGTCATTGGCGGCAGACCCAATCCCAGCCCCCATGACGAGTATCCTTACATCTGCGATGAAGAATTCAATCTGATGCCCAACTTTGGCTTTGAAGAGGATACGAATTATCTGGAAAACACTTATTCCAAGATCGTAGCGGACGGCAATGCCTGGGAAGGCAAAAATTCCCTGCATTATGCGCCTGTGACTTCCGGCACAGACTCCGGAAATCTGCTGACAAACGGTGATTTCGCAAAGTGGAACAAAACCACAAAGACCATTTCCGACTGGCAGTTCAACAATCCCGGCAAGCTAAACAGGCTGGAGTTTGTCGAACTGGACGGCCGGAATGCGGTGAAGCTGGTGGCATGCGGCGAAAACGAAGATTTCAACCTGGAGATGACCCAGCGTGTGTATTTGGAGGCTGACTTCACCTACACCTTCTCCTTTGATTTCTACGATATCGCCCATTGGGGCCCCAACCTGGTGATTTATGACGGAAATATGAAGCACATTGCCACCATGAACGCCAAAACAACCGGCACGGAAGGCCAGTGGACCACTCTCAGCACCACCTACAGACCCACGGAAAGCGGTTACTATGTCTTCGCTGTCCGGATCCACAATGCCAAGTATCCCCAGAAGGAACAGTATATCAGCAATTGCTCTGTGACGCTGAAAAGCACCAGAGTGGAGTATGAACTGGCGGATCTGAAGCCGGATACCAATTACTGGCTGACGCTGTTTGTGAAGGCTGCCGCAGTCACCTCTGTGGAGGACAGCTTCATCACCTTTGGTATGACTGTGCCTCAGACCGGTGATTTCATCGTGACGGCAGATCCCGCCTCGGAGGGCGGCAGACCCTATAAGACCGGTCAGCAGTTGGTTCCCATGGCCTATGACAACCAGTGGCACGTACTGACGGTGCCCTTCAATACCAGGGAGCTGACAAAGCTGAATTTCACCATCGACGGCCTGAACTGCGAAGTGTGGTTCGATAATATCTACATTTTCGAGGAAGTCAACGCAAAGCACTTTGTTTCCCCTGTAACGGTTAAGGGTGAGGCTGCGGTTACCGACAGCAATCCCAAGCTGCTGGGCTGCCAGGAGGATCAGAATTTGTTTGAAAACCACGATCTGAGTGACGGGGATGCCTTCTGGGGTGAAAACGGCCATAAGTTTGGCGTATTCGGCAATGCGTTGACCGTTGCCGACAGCGGCTCCAAGGGTTATGGCAATGCGCTGCATTATCTGGCCGGCAGACCCAACGGCACCTATTACATCAAGTGGATCAATGTGCAGCCCCATACGGAGTATACATTCTCTGCCAGGTATGCCATTGCCCAGCCGGGCGAAGGCTTTATGGGCCTGATCAACGGCTACTGCCTGGAAAGCGAAGTGACCGAAAACAGACTGTTCCCTACCATGATCCAGCACTTCAGCTTTGGCGAGGACAGCTATCTGGAAAGCCAAGCCTGGCAGACTGCGGCGGTAAGCTTCAATTCCGGCGAGAGAAACCGCATTGGCTTCGTCATCTGCGACGCCGGTGGTGAGGCTTATATCGATGAGCTTCGCCTGTTTCAGTCCGCCGACGGAATAGCTTTGGAGGCCGTCGAGGACACACTGCCTGTGGAGCAGAATCCTGCGGATACAGGATCTGAGCCTGATCTTCCGCCTGAAGGCAGCGGCATCACAGCCATTGTGCTGTGGTCCCTGCTGGGCGTGCTGCTGGCAGCAGCAATAACAGTTAGTATCATAATCATACAGAAAAAACGCAAAAAATAAGCCCTGGCGTGTGGGTGCGGCACAGCCGCCGCACCCACGCTTAGGTTTTTGCGGCGGTATGAGGAGGTTGTTATGTTTAGAAAAATGATTGCGTGTTCGCTGGCTGTGCTGAGTCTGCTCGGCTGCAGCGTCACAGCGTTTGCCACATCGAATACAGACGGTGCGCCTGCAACGGATGCTGCACCGAAGTATCTCTCCAGTGAAAATATTGGCAGCTATCGCGATTACCAATCCGCAAATTCCCAGCTTGCGTCTGCAAGCTCCCAAATCGAAGCGAAGGCGGAGGGCAGCGGAACAGAGCTGTATCTGCCCGGCGACAGCGTCAGCCTGAAGTTTACGGTAAAACAGGCAGGCTGGTATGAGCCCCATATTACCTATTATGCCCTGCCGGGCAGCGGCGGTGACATTCTGTTCACCCTGCTTCTGGACGGGGAGCTGCTCTGCGCGCAGATGTCCAATCTGCGGCTGAGCCGTCTGTGGAAAAATGTCACAGACGAATTCCAAACCGATACAGAGGGAAATCAGTTTTCCCCGGAGCAGGAAGAGGTCTTTGCGTGGCAGACGACCAAGCTTTATGACAGCGAGGGCTTCATCATCGAGCCGCTGCGGCTGGCCCTGAGCAAGGGCGAGCATGAGCTGACCATCCTGCTGAACAGTGAATGTGTCACCATTGGCGGTGTGACTCTGGCGCAGCCGGAGGCACTGCCCACCTACGAAGAATACTCCAAGCAGCATCAAGGTGCTGCTTATCAAGGCAAATTGCTGGTCTATGAGGGTGAAAAGGCTGCCTTGAAGAGCCAAAAAATGTACATCCCCATGTCCGCCAGAAACGATGCGGATGTGAACCCCGTGGATCCGTTTAAAAAGCTGAATAACTATATTGGCGGCTCCAACTGGAACGGTGACGGCGGTGCCATCACCTGGAATATCCACGCCCCTGCCGACGGCTGGTATCAGCTTGGCTTCCATTTCCGCCAAACCTATTTGCAGGAATCCAATTCCTACCGAACCCTCCTGATCGACGGCGAAATCCCCTTTGCCCAGGCGCAAAGCGTGGCCTTTCCCTACGAAAACGGCTGGCAGTATATGCAGTTGGACCAAACCGTATTCCTGACAGCGGGCGACCACACCTTGACGCTGCGGGTAACCTTGGGTTCGTTGGCGGATTTTGCGTCCCAGCTTCAATCCGTGACCGGCAGATTGGGTGTGATCTACCGCCAAATCGTGAAGATCACCGGTGAGACACCGGACGCGAACCGGGACTATGCCCTGTTTACGGCAGTGCCGGAATTGGACGAAAACCTGACGGATATCAGCGCCAAGCTGGAAGAGCTGGCACTGCTTTCCGAGGAAGTCTCCGGCGCACAGGGCGGCAGCAACGCCGCGACCCTTCGCAAAGCCAAGGTGATCATCGATCAGATGCTGAACAAAAAGTTTGAAGCACACACCAAGCTGAAATCCTTTTACGACAACTATTCCAGCTTAAGCTCCTGGCTGTACGAAATGCAGAACATGGCGCTGGATATCGACAGCATTTATCTGATGGAGCCCGGCTCGGACTTTGACGCTGTGAAGGTGGGCTTTTGGCAGAAATTCGCATTTTTGTTCCAGCGTCTGTGGGCCAGCTTCCTGACCGACGAGGGCATGGAGGCAGAGGACGAAAATACCATCGTGATCTGGTCCAACTGGGGCCGGGATCAGCTTACCGTATTGGAAAACCTTATCGCCAATGACTTTACCCCAAAAACCGGCATTAAGGTGGATATCAAGATCACCTCTGCCGGTGCTGTGCAGGGCAAGCTTTCCGGCAACGGTCCCGACCTGGAAATCAATGTGGGCCGCAATTCCCCGGTCAACTACGCCATGCGCGGCATCCTGGTGGATCTGAGCGAATTTGAGGATTTCCATGAGGTTACCGCCCGGTTCAGCGAAACCGCACTGGTGCCCTATCAATACGGCGACGGCATTTACGGCCTGCCCAATACCGAAACCTACCCCATGCTTTTTGTCCGCACTGATATTTTTGAGGAGTTGGGCATAGAGCCGCCGAAGACATGGGATGACTTCATCGATTGCGCCAAGATCATCAATTTGAACAATATGAACTGCGGTATGCCCCAGATCTATTCCACCTTTATGGCACAGATGGATGTTCCCCTGTATCAGGAGGATCTGTCCGCAACCAATCTGATGTCCGCCGGCGCAGTCAACGCATTTACCTTCTGGACTGATTTTTATACCAAGTACGGCTTCCCCAAGACTTACGATTTCTTCAACCGCTTCCGCACCGGACTGATGCCTATGGGTATTGCGGACTTCTCCGTTTACGCCACTATCAAGGCGGCGGCTCCGGAGATCAACGGCAAGTGGATGATGTATGAGCTTCCCGGCTTTGTCCAGGAGGACGGCAGCATCAACAACACCGTCACCGGTAACGGCACTGCCTGTGTGATTCTGAATTGGTCGAAAAAGCAGGACAAGGCCTGGGATTTCCTGAAATGGTGGACCTCGGATGATATCCAGTACCGGTTCGGCGTCAATCTGGAATCGGTTTTGGGTATGTCCGGCAGATACGAAACCGCCAATCTCAACGCCCTGTACAAGCTTGGCTGGGAGGCGGACAATCTGACTGCGCTAAAGGCCCAGGGGCAGAAGCTTCGGCAGCTTCCTGAGGTCCCCGGCGGTTACTATGTGGGCCGCAGCGTCCAGCAGGTATACTGGAACGTGGTCAACAACGGCGAAAAAGTAGAAGATATGCTGAAAAAATGGGTCCCGGAGGCGGATGACGAAATCCGCCGCAAGACCGAGGAATACGCAAAGGAATAGGAGGTGTGAACGGTGAAAAAAGAACATAACAGAAGACTTTCCAAATGGAGCGTGAAGGACCGGTTCACATTGGGTGCCATGCTCTCACCGTTCCTGATCGCCTTTCTGGTATTTATGGTGATCCCGGTAGCGGCCTCCATCGTGCTGAGCTTCTTCCGCTTTGATATGCTTGGTACCCCGGAATTCATCGGCTTTGATAACTACTTCCGTATGATCATGGAGGACAAGGTTTTCGGCATTTCCCTGGCGAATACCCTGTATTTCGCGGTGATCACCGGCCCTGTGGGCTTTATGCTCAGCTTCCTTTTGGCGTGGTTTATCAATGAATTGGGCCCAAAAGCAAGAAGCGTGCTTTCCTTCCTGTTCTATTCTCCTGCGCTGATGGGAAATGTGTACTTCATTTGGCAGGTCATGTTCAGCGGTGACAGCTACGGCTATGTGAACAGCCTGCTGATTTCCCTGAACGTGATCTCCGAGCCGATCCAATGGTTCTCCAACCCCAATTATTCCATGACACTGGTGATTTTGATCCAGCTATGGATGAGCATGGGCGTTTCCTTTTTGGCGAACATCTCCGGTTTGCAGAATGTGGATCCCACCATTTACGAGGCAGCCGCCATTGACGGTGTCAAAAACCGCTGGCAGGAGCTTTGGTTCCTGACGCTGCCCTCTATGAAAAACATTCTGCTGTTCAGCGCGGTCATGCAAATTCAGGCCAGCTTCTCTGTCAGCGGAATTGCGACCACACTGACCGGCAATCCCAGTGTAAACTATTCAACCCATACCATCGTGACCCATTTGACGGACGTTTCCAGCGTTCGCTACGAAATGGGCTACGCGGCAGCAATCTCTGTTTTCCTGTTTTTGATGATGGCATTTGCCCGCATCGGCATTGGAAAACTTTTGGATGCAACAGGAAAGTAGGTGGAAGCATGAAAAAGCGATCTGCGCAGTATAAGCGCTTTACCAGATCCCGTTTCGGCAATTTTGTGTATTTCCTGTTCCTGATTGCCGCAGGCCTGTTTACGGTTCTGCCGCTGGTTTATTCTGTGGTCACCTCGTTTAAGCCTCTGGATGAATTGCTGGCATTTCCGCCCCGGTTTTTCGTGGTGCGTCCAAACTGGAAAAATTACACGGCTCTGCCGGATCTGCTGTCCAATTTGGAAGTGCCCTTCATCCGCTATGTATTTAATCAGCTATTTGTTACCTTTGCGGTTGTGGGCTTGCAGCTTATCGTTTCCGTGATGGCGGCGTTTGTGCTTTGCCAGGTGAAGAATAAGGTCACCAAGGCACTGTTTTTGATCATTCAGTTTGCGCTGCTGTATAACGGCACCACCCTGGCTGTCCCCCAGTATCTGATCTACTGCAACATTGGCATTATCGACACCTACTGGGTCTATATTCTGCCGGGACTTGCCAGCACCATGGGCATCTTCCTGATCAAGCAGAATATGGAGGCCAGTATCCCTCCGGTGCTGATCGAAGCGGCACGAATTGACGGAGCCGGTGTATGGCGGATTTTCACTTCCATCGTGCTGCCGCTGTCCAAGCCTGCGCTGCTGACCTGGACGTTGTTCAGCTTCCAGAATGCGTGGGCGATCCAGTCCGGCAACTCTATCTTCTCCGAAAGCCTGAAGACACTGCCCAGCGTTATGGGCTCCATCACCTCCAGCGGTATCTCCCGCAGCGGCAGTGCTATGGCGGTTACGGTTTTGATGATGATCCCGCCGATCCTGGTGTATTTGATCACCCAGTCCAATGTGCTGGAGACCATGAGCCATGCCGGCATCAAGGATTAAGGAGGGGGTTGCTATGAAGAAAAACATCAAAAGACTCCTCTGCGGGTGGCTGTGTGTCCTTCTTCTGATGGGACTGTTTGTCTCCACCGGAAGTATTCCCGTGTCCGCCGAATCGGTGGAGGATGTTCCCTACACCAATTATACCTACTGGGAAAACGGCGGTACCAAGATCCCCGTTGCCACCAAAGCGGTGTTTCAGGCCTTTGACACTCTGACCGGAGAGGGCTGTGGCATCGGCTCCTTTAAAGAGCTGCAGTACATGAGCGTTTATGACGGCATTTTGTATGTTTTGGACAGTGCCAACGGACGGATCGTACAGTTTGACAGCAGCTACCAGGTGATCGGACAGATCGACTCCTTTGCCTACGGTAAGGAAAATCTGACCTTTCAGGGTGCCAAGGGTATGTTCGTGGATGAAACCGGACTGTATGTGGCAGACACTTTGGGCAAGCGTGTGCTGTGCACCAAGGACGGCAAAGTATTCCAAATCATCGAAAAACCCACCGATACGGCGGTACCCGAAACCTTCAACTTCGCGCCTACCAGGCTGATCCGTGACAGAAGCGGCTACTACTACGTTCTGTGCGAAGGCTCTTACTACGGCATGATGGTGTTTACCGAACGGTATGAATTTTGCGGCTTCTTCGGTGCCAACAGCGTGGCCTCCTCTTTAGGCGCGGCACTGACAGGGTTCATCAGCGGCTTGTTTGAAACCGAAGAAAAGCACGCCGCCTCTGTGCAGGCACTGCCCTATACCATGCTGGATGTGTGCATCGATGCAGACGGTTTTATCACCACCATCAATGACGAAAAATGGTCTGGCCAAATCCGCAGATACGGCCTTGCCGGCACCAATATCCTGAAAAAATCCTCGGGATTTTCCTATGTCAGCACCAACAGCTTCAATTTTGCGGACAATCCGCCGGTGTACCGGGATGTGACCAGCACCTACGGCACCTACATCTACTGCGGCTTTAATGCCATCACCTGTGACCGGGACGGCTTCTACTATGTGGTAGACGGCGCCCGTGGCAGAATTTATGTGTATGATACGGACATCAATCTTCTGAGCGTGTTTGGCGGCGGCCTGAACAACGGCAATCAGTTAGGCACCTTTATTTCTCCCAGTGCGATCACCGTGTACGGCGACGATCTGCTGGTTGCGGATTTCTCCACCGGAAAGATCACTGTTTTCCGGCTGACAGATTATGGCAAGCTGTTAAAGCAGGCGGACAGTTTGACTGTCGACTGCAAGTATACCGAAGCGAAGCCCTATTGGGAGCAGGTATTTGCCCAGGATCAAAACTGTCAGCTTGCCTATAAAGGTCTTGCCAAGGCGGCCCTGGAAGAAGGCGACTACCAAACGGCTATGGAGCTTTCGGAGCTGGCCTTTGACCGGGTCACCTACGCAAAAGTCTTTGAACAGGTCCGGGATCGGTTCATTTATGATAACTTTTGGTGGATCCTGGTTCTGTGCCTGATTGCGGTGGGAGCCCTGTCTGCCTTCATTATGATCAGCCGCCGCAGGACGATCGTTATGGTCCGGGACCGGAAGTGGAACCTTGCCCTTTCCGTGCTGACCCATCCCATTGCGTCGTTTAACGAGATGAAGCAGAAAAAGCTGTGCTCGGTTCCCATTGCCATCGTATTTTTGGCACTGTTCTTTGTGACCTCTGTGCTGAAAACTATGTACGGCGGCTTTATGTACGGCAAGGCTGACCTCAGCCAATACAATGCGCTGATCGAGCTGGTGGGTACAGTGGGTGTTGTGCTGCTGTGGACGGCTGCTAACTGGCTGTGCTGCTCTTTGTTCCAGGGAAAAGGCGATATGAAGGAGATCTTCTGCGTGAGCTGCTATGCGCTGATGCCGGTGATCCTGTTTAACATCGTCTATCTGGTGCTTTCCAACTTCCTGATCCCCACTGCCAATTCCGGCTTCGACATCATTTCCATGATCTGCTACGGCCTGACGGCGATCCATCTGCTGCTGGGCATGACCATCGTCCATGACTTCTCCTTCTTTAAGTCCATGGCAATGGCAGTGCTGATTTTACTGGGCATGTTTGTGATCGCGTTTGTGATCTTTGTGATGCTGTCCCTTTCTCAAAATCTTTTGAATTTTGTGGTTCAAATCTTCAACGAAGTAACCATGCGGTAAGGAGGCGTAAGAGATGAAATTAAAAAGATGTCTTGCGCTGCTTCTGCTGGCAGCCATGGTGACAGGGTTGCTCGGCGCTTGCTCCGCAGATACTCAGACCAGCTCTTTGAGAGGCTTTTCCATGCCGGAACAGCTCAAGACCATCAAGTCCGGCGTTGTGGCGGAAAATGACCGCATGCGCCTGAGCTGGGACCTGGACACGGTCAGCCTGCAGCTACAGGATACTGCCACCGGGGAAATCTGGTCTACCATTCCTTACAGTTATTTGCAGAGCGAAAAAACCGGCAATAACTATGTACAAAACGGCCTGCGCTCGTCTTTGTATATCACCTATGAGGACGGCGAAAAGCACGTGGAGATGGAACAAAATTCCTTCCGCCACGCCCAGTATATTACCGCCCAAAGCATAGAGGGCGGCGTACAGCTTACGTACTACTTTGCAGACGCCGAAATATCCGTGCCGGTGAAATATACCCTGGAGGAAGACGGTTTGACCGCAACGGTGGATGTAGCGAACATTACCGAGGGAACATACAAAATTTTGTCTGTATCGGTGCTGCCCTTCTTCTGCAGCGCGGAAAACACGGCGGATAATTACCTGTTTGTCCCCAGCGGCAGCGGCGCGCTGATGATGACAGATGACACCCAGCGCGGCACCCGCAGATACTCCGAGCCGGTATACGGCACGGATGCCTCCGCTACCCCCGTATTCTGCAATACCGCGCAGAACACTGTGCGCCTGCCGGTGTTTGGTGCCAAAAACGGCAAAAACGCTATGCTGGCGATGATCACCTCCGGTGCGGAAATGGCTACCGTCAACGCTGTAGCCGGTGACGCGCAGTATGGAGTTTCCGCAGCCTACGCCACATTTGCTTTACGCGGACTGGCCACCACCTATACCGGCAATAGCTGGGGCGGTGCCAATGCGGTCAAGCAGTACAGTGCCGATGTGGTCAATGTAAACCCCAGTGTCCGTTATGTGCTGCTGGACGAAAAGAACAATGACTACAACGCAATGGCGGCGGCATACCGGTCCTATCTGAAGGAAACGGCAGGCTTGCAGGAAGGAATCGGCACACCGGATCTGATGCTGAGCATATTGGGCGGCGTGCCGGTCCGAAAGCTGTTTATGGGCGTTCCCTACGAGACCATGTCCGTGATGACCTCCTTTGCAGATGTGCAAACCATTCTTTCGGATATTCGGACCCAAACCGGCGCTTCCATTGCGGTCAATCTCAAGGGCTTCGGCAGCACCGGCCTGGAAGCCGGCGCGCTGGGCGGCGGTTTCAAAGCCGACTCTGCCTTTGGCGGTCAAAAAGCATTAAGCAAGTTGACAGATTGGTGTGAAAGCAACCAAATCGACAGCTTTTTTGACTACGACCTGGTGTTCTACCGGCAGTCCGGCAACGGATTTTCTGTCCGGGAGTCTGCCATAAGCGCAGCCCTGATCCGGGCAACCTATTACGATTACGATATTGTGACCCATCAGCAAACCGGAGAGGAAATGTACCTTGCCAACCGCTACACCATGGCAAAATCCGCAAAAAAAGTGGCAGAGCTTGCCAACAAGCTGGGTACCACCGGCACGGGCATTTCCACACTCTCCAACACGGCCTATTCGGACTACAATTCCAGAAACTATTACTGCATGGCCCATATGTCCGACGATGTGCAGCGGATGATCGACGGGCTGCACGCTGCAGGCTTGAAGGCCTTCGGTGAGCAGGCCAACGTCTACGCCGCCGTAAAGCTGGATTATATTTACGACACGCCTACAAAATCCTCCGGTTTCTTTGCCCTGGATGTGGATATTCCCTTCTATCAGATGGTATTCAAAGGCTCTGTGGGTCTTTCCGGCGGTGCGATCAACCTGGCCCAGGATCCGAAAACCGAGTTTTTGAAGACCGTTGCCACCGGCTGCTCTTTGGGCTACACCCTGTGCGGCAGTGCCGAGCAGGATGTGATTTTGGGCCACCACAGCGCGGTGGGTTCCGGCATCTACACCGGTCTTTCCCCGCAGATCGCAGAGTATATGGCACAGGCCCAGCCCTTGCTGGAGCAGGTGCGTACCGCATCGATCGTTTCTTATGAAAAGAATGGCGATGTGTCCAAGACGGTGTTTGACAACGGTGTGGTGGTGTATGTAAACTACGGCCTTACCGCTGAGCAGACAGAGCTGGGCAAGCTGGATGCCATGTCTTTTCGGTTTGATTAAAGGAAAGGAGCAAGGATGATGAAATTTCTTCAGCGCAGACCGTCTGTGGAGCGGAAGAAGAACCGCAACGGATTTCTGTTTTGTCTGCCGTGGTGTATCGGTTTTTTGCTCTTCTTCTTTATTCCCCTGATTCAGTCCATCGCCTTCTCCTTTTCCAAGGTTTCGGTGACCACCTCAGGCTTTGAGCTGGACTTTGTGGGACTGGAAAACTACTACTATATTCTGTTCCAGTCCCCTGAGTATGTGGATAATCTGCTGGATACCCTGACCACCTTCGGTCAGCAAATTCCCATTATCTTTGTGTTAAGCCTGATCATTGCCATGATCCTCAATTCCAAATTTAAAGGCAGGACCTTTTTCCGGTCTTTGTACTTTATTCCTGTGATCATCGCAACCGGTGTGGTTATGAGATACCTCTCCGGCAGCGTGGCTTTGCAGAGCATGCAAGGCTCCGCAGGTGATTTGGAAACAGCTTATACCGGCACTATGGTGAATTTTCAGCAATTTTTCGAGCAAATGGGTATTCCGGAGTCCGTTTCTTCCATGGTCTTCCGGTACGTCAATGACATCTTCAACCTGATTTGGCAGTGCGGCGTACATATCATTCTGTTTATTTCAGGCTTGCAAGCCATTCCCCAATCTTTGTATGAGGTCTCTAAGGTGGAAGGTGCCACAAAGTGGGAGGAGTTTTGGTTTGTCACCATTCCCTGTCTTGGCAATACCATTGTGCTGGTGATCGTTTATTCTGTGATCGAATTTTGTGTCAGCACCGGCAATGCGGTCATCCAGCAGGCCTATACGGTGCTGCAAAAGCAGCAGATCTACCACATCAGTGCGGCAATGCTTTGGCTGTACTTTTTGATCGTTGCCTGTATGATCGGCTTGATCTTCTATCTGTTTAACCGTCTGTGTCTGAAAAAGTGGCAGTAAGGAGGGGGCAATATGAACTTGTTTCAAAAATCTAACCGCCCGGCCGTAGACCGGTCTACCGCGAGACTGATGTTTCGCTACCGGGCAACCAATTTTTTGGTTTCCTTCTTCCGCTACGCATTTCTGATCTGTATCGGCTACATTATCATTATGCAGCTTCTGTTCGTGGTCAGCTATGCCTTTCGTCCGGAAAGTCAGATCGACGATCCCAGCGTAGTATGGATCCCCCGCAGCCTGACCCTGGAAAATTTCAAGATTGCCATTGAGGCAATGGATTATTTCCGGGCCCTGGGTACCACCATGGGCGTGCAGGTCCTCAGCGGTCTGATCGAGGTATTTAGCTGTTCGCTGGTTGCCTACGGCATTGCACGCTTCCGCTTCAAGGGCAGAAATCTGATCTTCTTCCTGGCCATTGCCATGATCATGATCCCACCGCAGATGACGGCGGTCCCCATGAGCCTGAACTTTGCCCATTTTGATGTGTTTGGAATTCTTGGCCTGATTGGCAAGATCATCGGCAAGGATATCCGGCCGAACCTGCTGGACACAGGCTTTACCTTCTGGCTGCCGTCTTTGTTCGGCGTTGGCCTGCGTTCCGGTCTGTTTGTGTTTATTTACCGCCAATTCTTCAAAGGTCTGCCCAAGGAGCTGGAGGAGGCCGCCTATATCGACGGCGCCAATCCTCTGACTACCTACATCCGGGTGATCCTGCCTTCTTCCGGTGTGGCAATGCTGACGGTTTCCATCTTCTCCATTGTTTGGCACTGGAACGACTATTATCTTTCTGTTCTGTATTTCAGCTCCAATTACCCCTTGTCGGTTATGCTGGATCAGATCAACAGCAACATTTTTAATACCACCGGCATTTTGGCCGGCGGTGCGGATGGCGCTGCCATGGCAGGTGTGTTTTTGTTCATCCTGCCGCCGCTGATCATGTATATGATCCTGCAGCGCAAGTTTATCGCCAGCATCGACCGTGTTGGCATCGTTGGTTGATATAAAAGAATTGTGGGTGCGGTGGCCCCACCGCACCCACACAATAAACTTGAATGATTGGATACTCGTTGAGTATGTTTCCATATAACGCTCTGTTGAGGAGGTCAATACAATGCGCGTTTATGAGGATATCCTGAAGACCAGTGAAAACCGGCTGCCCCAGCGTGCTTATTATATTCCTCAGGGAAAGGCGGAGTATATGCTGCTGAATGGGCAGTGGCGGTTTGCCTATTATCCCTGTGATATCGATGTTCCGGAGGTGATCACCCAATGGGACAGCGTAAGCGTTCCGTCCTGCTGGCAGCTTTTGGGGTATGAAAATCCCAATTATACCAATATCAATTATCCCTACCCCTGTGACATGCCCTATGTCCCGGATGCCAATCCCTGCGGTGTTTATGAACGGGAATTTCGGCTGGAGTCCCTTTGGGGCCGGGTCTACTATGTTTTGGAGGGTGTTTCTTCCTGCGCCTTTGTATATGTAAACGGCAAGTATGTGGGTTTTACCCAGGGAAGCCATTTGCAGGCAGAGTTTGACATTACACCCTATGTTGTACAGGGCACAAACACCCTGCGTGTGAAGGTCCTCAAATGGTGCTGCGGAAGCTACCTGGAGGATCAGGACTTCTTCCGGTTTAACGGCATTTTCCGGGATACCTATCTGCTGCAGCGTCCGGAAGATCACCTGACTGACATCAGCGTTTGGACGAAGGAAAACACGATCTGCGTTCAGGCGGATAAGCCGGCAGATATTGCGGTTTTCGATGCAGACGGCGTGCGCCTTGCCTTTGCCGCGGCGCAGGATAATGCGGCTTTTGCGCTCGACAATGTCATTGCCTGGAATCCGGAAAAGCCCTATCTTTACACGGTGAAGCTAACCTATAACGGTGAAGTCATCACCCAGAAAACAGGCTTCCGCACAGTGGAAGTATCTGACAAATGCGAGCTTTTGATCAACGGAACGCCTGTCAAGCTGCGTGGCGTGAACCACCACGATACAGACCCTGTCAACGGCTGGTGTCAGACAGAGCAGCAGCTTCGCCGGGATCTGGAGCTGATGAAAAAGCTGAATATCAATTGTGTCCGTACCTCCCACTACCCACCGAGTCCTACATTCCTGGATATGTGTGATGAAATGGGTTTTTATGTGATTTTGGAAACGGACATCGAGACCCACGGTATTTTGCGGCGCTACGCCAATGTGGCCTACCGGTTTGATGTGGACAGTGAAGACTGGCCCGGAACAAATCCAAGCTGGCGGAAAGAGCATTTGGAGCGGATGGAGCGGGCTGTAAACCGTGATAAAAACCATTGCAGCATCATTATGTGGTCCACAGGCAACGAAAGCGGCCACGGTCCCAACCATGAGGCCATGATCGATTGGCTCCACAGCCTGAACGACGGCAGACTGGTTCACTGCGAGGATGCCTCCCGGAAGGGTGACTACAGCCGTGCGGATGTGATCTCCAATATGTACCACGATGTGCAGAAGCTGCAGAAGATGGCACAGGATCCGGAAATCCGCCGGCCGATCATGCTTTGCGAGTATGCCCACGCTATGGGCAACGGACCCGGTGATGTGTGGGATTATAATGAGGTATTTCATCAGCACCCCAATATCATCGGCGGCTGCGTTTGGGAATGGGCGGATCACACGGTGGTGGTGGATGGCGTCCAGCGCTACGGCGGAGATTTTGACGGGGAGCTGACCCACGATGAAAACTTCTGCTGTGACGGTATGGTGTTTTCCGACCGCAGCTTAAAAGCCGGATCCTATGAAGTAAAGGCGGCTTACCAGCCTATGCACACAGAGCTTTGCGGCAATGTGCTGAAAATAACCAACCGCTACGATTTTACAGACCTTTCCGAATGTGAGCTGTGCTGCTCTGTGGCCGCTGACGGGAAGACCATTTGGAAGGAAACCTTCCGTATTTCCCTTGCGCCCCACGAAACCGCGGAAATCCCGCTGGATTTTGAAAACTATCCCTGTAGCTATGCGGTCTACCTGACCTGCACCCTGGTAAATAGTGGCGAGGATGTTGCAGTGACTCAGCACAAGCTTTCCGAAAGCCGTCCGGCACCGGTGGCAACGGAGCCTGCCTTTATGGAAGAAAAGCCCTATGAGGTCATTTTCTCAGGGGAGGGCTTCCGCTATGTGTTTTCCAAGCAGTTCGGAACCTTTACATCCCTGGCGGTCGATGGGCAGGAGCAGCTTTCCGAACCGGTCAGACTAACGGTTTGGCGTGCGCCTACCGACAATGACAAGAATATTAAAGTTTATTGGGGCAGCTATAACATCTGGCAGGGCGAAAACTTCGACAAGCTGTTTTCCAAGGTATATGCCTGCACTGTGACAGATAGCGGTGTCCGGGTAGAGGCCTCCCTGGCCGGTGTATCCAGAAAGCCGTTTTTCCGGTATGCCTTGCAGGTGAATGTGAACTGCGACGGTGTGATCTCGGTTGATCTGCAAGGAGCGGTCCGTGAGAAGGTGGTATATCTTCCCCGGTTGGGCTTTGAATTTACCTTGCCGGAGGAAAATATGAAATTCCGCTACTATGGCTGCGGACCGTTGGAAAGCTACTGCGACCTGCGCCACGGCAGCACAGTGGGCATGTACGAAAGCACCGCGCAAGCGGAGTATGTGCCTTATGTGCGGCCCCAGGAGCACGGCAGCCATGTGGATGTCAGGATGCTTCAGATCGGCAAGCTGCGCTTTGAAAGCGACAGTGCTTTCTGCTGCAATGTCTCTGCTTTCAGCACAGAGGCCATCGATCAGGCGGAGCACACAGACGAGCTGCTCAGTGACAGCAAAACCCATCTGCGGATCGATTATAAAGCTTCCGGCATCGGTTCTGCTTCCTGCGGACCGGAGCTGATGGAACAATATCGGCTGTCTGAACAAAACATTAGATTTGGATTTACCATTTCCCCCACAGGACGAAAGTAAACGATACAGTATAAAGAGGCAACAACATGCAGAACGATTTGGAATTAAAAATTGATGAGCTTCTCTCCCGGATGACGCTTAGGGAGAAAGTCGGACAGTTGGTGCAAGTGTCCGCTCCGATAGATGGGGCAGGAAAGGAAAGACTGAAGAACCGGGTCCGCAACGGCAGTGTAGGCTCTGTGATCCTGGCGTTTTCTTCTACCGCCGGCAACGATGCGCAGCGGGATACCGAGGTCGAGGTATACAACGAGCTGCAGCGGGTCGCGGTGGAAGAAAGCCGTATGGGAATTCCGGTTATTTTCGGCCGTGATGTCATTCACGGTCACCGTACCGTTATGCCCATTCCCCTGGCATCTGCCGGTTCTTTCAATCCGGAGCTGGTTGAGGAATGTTATACCTGCGTTGCCAAGGAAGCGGCAAATGACGGTGTGCAGTGGGCATTTTCTCCCATGGTGGATGTTTGCCACGATCCCCGATGGGGACGGATCATTGAAGGTCCGGGAGAAGACCCCTATTTGGCATCGGTCATGTCCCGTGCCATTGTCAAAGGCTTTCAGGGAGAGGATTATTCTCAAAAAGACAGAATTGCTGCCTGTGTAAAGCATTATCTCGGCTACGGTGCTTCCGAAGGCGGCCGGGATTACCATCGAACGGAGCTTTCCGATTATTCCCTTTATAATTTGATCCTGCCGCCCTTCCGCGCGGCGGTGGATGCCGGGGTCGCCACGGTCATGTCCTCCTTTAACGACATTAACGGACAGCCTGTGACCTCCAGCAAAAAATACCTGACCGATATCCTCAGAGGCTATCTGGGCTTCAACGGCTTTGTGGTATCCGACTGGGCAGCCCTTGCCAACCTCAGACGGCAGGGCGTGGCAGAAACGGAGGCCGAATGTGCCGCCATGGCGCTGCGTGCAGGCCTGGACATGGATATGGTCGATGATTATTACTTCAACCATTTGGCGGCGCTGGTGAATTCCGGTGAAGTGCCGGAGGCATTGGTGGATAACGCGGTCCGAAACGTTCTGCGTGTGAAGCTGTCCAAGGGTCTGTTTGAAAATCCCTATACACGCAAAGGCGAATACGACCGGGGCCAGCATCTGCGCAAGGCCTATGAGCTTGCGGCAGAATCTATGGTCTTACTGAAAAACGACAATCATATTCTGCCTCTTGCGAAAACCGCAAAAATTGCCCTGGCCGGTCCTTTGAAGCAGGAACGGCGTGCGCTGCTGGGCTCCTGGGTGCTGGACGGCAAGGAAGAGGAAACACAGCATTTCTATGAAGCCCTTCAAAATGCCCTTGGCGGCTGTGAGGGTACCGTGATCTGCAACACCGATGATCTTGCGGACGATGCGGCGGAAAAGGTGTTTGCCCAAAGTGATGTGATCGTCCTGGCCCTGGGAGAAAGCCATCTTGTTTCCGGTGAGCGTCATTCCCTTGCGGACATTGCCCTGACCGAGCATCAGGTTTCCCTGGCAAGAAGGGCGCACAACACCGGAAAACCGGTCATCGGTGTGGTTTTCTGCGGACGTCCGTTGGCGTTGCAGATTGCGGAGCCTTATTTGGATGCCATTCTTTGCGCTTGGCATTGCGGCAGTGAGACGGCTGCGGTGGCAGCGGATCTGCTGCTTGGTGATCTCGTTCCCAGCGGCAAAACCGCGATCACATTCCTAAAGACCACAGGCCATATCCCACTATACTATAACGCAACCTCCGGCGCGCTGGCAAACAACGGCTATTACGGTCAGCACCCCGAAGATTGCTATTTGGACATACCGGCCCAGCCTATGTATCCCTTCGGTTACGGCTTGTCTTACACACGCTTTACCTGCTCGCCCATCCACTGTGAAAAAACGGATATGACGTGGCAGGAGCTGAAAGCCGGGGCCTGCTTCCGCCTGTCTGTAACACTGTGCAATACCGGCGCTTACGACGGCAAGGAAACCGTTCAGCTATATATCCGTGACAAGGTGGCGTCCGTCATGCGCCCCATCCGTGAATTAAAGGCATTTCAAAAGGTGTTCTTATCAGCAGGCGATCACTGCCGGATCGATTTTTCTGTGGGTTATGATCAGTTGGGCTTCTACCGGGAAAACGGAGAATACGTGGTGGAGCCCGGTGCTTTTGAAATTTACATTGGTGATAATTGTTTGACCGATAACTGTCTTTCCATTCAAATCAATCCCTGATATCATCCGGGCAACAAGAAAGGAATTCAGATGAAATCAGTATATTATGGACCGCATTACGGAATTACGCCGGCTTCCGGCGTGGAGTGTTCCGCAAAGCTGCAGGCGTTTTTTGACACTGCCAAGGAAGACGCACAGTTGATTTTGGCCCCAGGCGAATATTATCTGGAAAAAAGGCTTGTGCTGGAAAACTTAAAGAATGTTTCCGTTTTGGGCTACGGCGCTAAATTGATCGCGCATTTTGATCAGACCGACCCCTATACATTTCAGGCTTGTTTCAGCGTAGATCACTGCGAAAACCTGAGCCTGGAGGGCTTCTGCCTGACAACGGATAACCCAGCCAATACCGCCGGCAGAGTACTGCGCATTGACCGTGAAAAGCTGGAAATGGATATTTTGCTGGACGAGGGCTTTGTGCTGACGGGAAAAGAACGGATCTTTTCCGTGGACAGCTTCGACGAAGGGGCCGCCGCTCCCAACTGGCATGTGTTTTTCGCTGACGACGGCGGACAAAAGGGAAAGGGATACCGATACAAGCGGATCGGTGAGCGCATGATCCGGATGTTCTGCTGGCCCAGCACCGGCGTGCAGATTTTAGACTTGACTCCGGGTGAACGTTTGTGTATGCGCCACAGCCTGTATCCCACCAATCAAATCACCTTCCGCAACTGCAGCCACGTGCTGCTGCAGGATATTACGGTAGAGTCCTCTCCCGGCGAGAGCTGCGCCATTTATCCCCGCTGCAGGGATTTCACCTTTAAACGGTTTGCTGTTCGCCTGCCTGCAGGCTCCAAGCGGATCTACGCCTCCAACGCCGACGGTATTCATATCACCGGCTTGGGCGGAAAGCTGGTTTTGGAGGACTGCATATTTGAAAACCTTGGCGATGACGCGCTGAATGTCCACACCACCGGCGCGGTTGTGACCGGTGCGCAGGACGATATCCTTCATTGCACCCTGGGAGACCGGCTTGGCAAAATCGGTCTGCCCCTGGACCCGGACTGGGCCGACAGCGGTGATGAAATTGCGGTTTACGGGGGTGACACCTTCGTGAAGAAGGGAAGCTTACGGGTCGTATCCTATGAGGTGGGCCGCCTGCGGTTTGCGGACGCGACCTGCAGCATCCTGCCGGGAGATATGCTTGCCAATCTGGCATTTTGCCCGGATACGGTGGTGCGCAACTGCAAAGTACACGGAACCAGAGCCCGGGGCATCCTGTTCCAGACAAACAAGGTCCTGCTGGAGGACTGTACATTTTCCGACATTTCCCATCAGGCGATCCAAATTACCAGCGATATGACAAGATGGAGCGAGATGTGCCCCTGTGAGGAGGTTGTCATTCGCAACAATGTATTTTACCTCTGCGGCAGAAGCTGTCAGAATATGCGCAGCTCCGGCATTGCGGTGGGAATCGGTCACGGCGGCGGCTGTTATGACCGGATGCCTGCCAACGGCGTCCACGGCAGCATCACCGTTACCGGGAACCGGTTTTATGAACTGAAGGATGCCGCGGTCTTTGCAGACCGGGTGCGCAGCATCACCGTTACCGACAATGAATTTTTCCGGTGCTGCACCAAAACCGACGAAAGACCGGAGGATTACTGCGGCACAGTGGTTCTGTTTAACTGTGAGCAGGTTCAGGCAGAAGACAAGCAGCATATGGATGCTTGCAAAATCATCCAACGATAAAAAGATCGGTATGTCCCATGAGAAAGGATCGTAATTATGCAAATCGGCTATCAGGACCCCCGGTTTTCCTTTACAGGCTTTTGGCAGGAAAATCAGGAGAACACGCTGGTATCTTACAAACGGGTGGCCACGGTCACCGTCAGCTTTCTGGGAACTGAGGTTCTGGTCGGCACCTGTTTGGAGGGCTCCGCACAATGGTATATGGATGATATGCCTGTGGATCCGGTGCAGGTGGACAGCGGCTTTCGGTTCCGTGTACCGGCAGGGATCCATCGGCTGAAAGCAATCCTTGTCAGTCCCAACCGTATGTACCTGCGGGGCGCCAAAACAGACGGCCTGTTTGTACAAACGCAGCCACGGCCCTATGTGCAGTTTATCGGAGACTCCATTACCCACGCCTATCCGGGCTTTGCGGCTGCCACCGGGGAGGCTTTGGGGGTGGATTACAGCGTCGTGGCCCACCCGGGCATGTCCTTGGTGGACGGCTGGGGCTGGTATCCCCTGACCAACGGACTGAAGGAACGGGTCGGCATGCAAAGCAATTACTTCCAGCTTGAAACACCGGATGTTTCTTCCGTGTTTACACCCCACAGCTTTGCACATGGCAGAAAGCCGGATGTGATCGTCATCTATCTCGGCGTGAATGATTATTTGACGGAAGGGCCGACTTTTCAGGAGGATCATCCGAAAATTTTTGCGGACAGATATGTTACGTTTGTGCAGCGGCTGCGTGAAATCTATCCGGAGGCTCCCGTGGTGCTGCTGCAATGCCATCTGCCGGACAGGAAGATCCGGATCGATGCCATTGCGGATGCCTATGAGCAAATGCGGCAGCGGTGGAAGGACGTATTGCTGACAGATACCCATTTGTGGGACGTGGACGTTTGCTCCGACAAGGTACATCCCAGCGAAGCAGGATATGCTCAGATTTCGGCAAAACTGACGGATATTCTGAAAGCTGTTTTTATAAAGCATGATCCAAAGGCAGAAAGGAGAACAATATAAATGAAAAAAGTATGGAGTATGATCCTTGTGGCAGCAATGATGCTGTCATGCCTCCCCGGAGGCGTTTTTTCTGCGCAGGCGCAGGAAGCTGATGCGGAGCCTGTTTACGAGGCCGGCTATACCTGGGCCTTTGACCAAACCGTGACCCTGGGTAAAACAAAGGGCCTGGTTTCCGGTGATGCCGCCGGTACTATCAAGGTTATGAACCATGAGGGCTATAATACCCTTACCCCCAATCGTGCGATTGCTGATGGCGTCTTGACAACAGAGGTTGCTGCGAATTGGGGCAAGACCGTAGGTCATGGCGTATTCTATCAGCTTCCTGATGCTTTGGAAACTGGCAGAATTTATCAGTTAAGCCTGAACCTCTACGGCGGCAACGAGGCCGCAGCCATGAACGGCATCCATGTTTCCTTTGGGGAATATACGGATATCCTGACCGGCAGCGGCGGCACAATCCAGAAGTGGATCAGCACAGATATAGAGGGTATGCACAATGCCGATACAAAGATTACCCGCAGCCTTTCCGGCAACCTGCCCACAGAGGCTGACAACACGGTTCAGATCGAGTTTGTAGCTACCGAGGCCATGGCAGCCGGAAGCTGGATGCTGGTTTCCTTCCCCTTGGCACTCAGTGGCAGCTATAAGCTGGGCAATGCCAGCTTACAGGTTGGCAATTATGCAGACGGCTACACCTGGGACTTTGACCAGACAGTGACCCTGGGCAAAACAAAGGGCTTGGTTTCCGGTGATGCCGCCGGCACCGTCAAGGTTATGAACCACGAGGGTAACAACAGCCTGACCCCCAATCGCGCCATCGCAAACGGCGTATTGACAACAGAAGTTGCTGCGAATTGGGGCAACACCGTGGGTCACGGCGTATTCTACAAGCTGCCTGCGGCTTTGGAAGTGGGCAAATTCTATCAGCTCAGCGTGAACCTCTATGGCGGCAACGAGGCCGCAGCCATGAACGGTATCAACGTATCCTTTGGTGACTATACGACTGTCCTGACCGGTGACGGCGGCAATATCCAGCAGTGGCAAAGTGGCGGTATCGACGGCTTGCACAATGCCGATACCAAGATCACCCACGCCATTTCCGGCAATCTGCCCACAGCGGCAGACAATACCGTCGCAATCGAGTTTAAGGCTACCGAGGCTATGGCAGCCGGAAGCTGGATGCTGGTTTCCTTCCCCCTGGCACTCAGTGGCAGCTATAAGCTGGGCAGCGTCAGCATCCATGAACTGAATTACGCGGATGGCTACACCTGGCAGTTTGATAAAACCGTTGCCTTTACAAGTGCTGATGCCCACAAGGTAATGCAGTACGGTAATGACGCAAATACCGTGGGTATTATCAGCCACTCTGCTTACGCCAATTACGGCACTCGCTCCCTGAGTAACGGCGTTTTGGCTACCAAGATCACGGCAACCTGGGCAAAGGGTGCCAACGGCCTGTATTATAAGCTTCCCGTAGACCTGAGCGTTGGCCGGGAATATGTACTGAGCATGAATCTGTATGCAAGTGCAGAAGGAACGGCACTGGTAAACGATGACTCTACCTCCTTGAAGCTGTCCTTTGTAAACGAGATCCCCACTGAGGTGACCGATAAGGTCGATCAGTATTGGACCGCAAAGCAGATCGAGGGCGTCCACAATGCCGAGACCCTGCTGACATACCGTGCCCCCGATTACCTGAGCACAGACACTGCCAATAAGGTGGCAATTTCCTTCGTGGCAACCCAGGCAATGGCTGACAACGATGGCTGGATGCTGGTGTCCATGCCCTTGGCGGTCAATGGCGAAGTGAACCTGGGCAGTGTTACCCTTGCGGAAAAAGCAGACACCGACAATCACTTCCTCAACGGTGAT
>JAFSET010000003.1 GCA_017435615.1 Oscillospiraceae bacterium
AAATGCCGAGGAAACGGATTGCCACGCCAGTGTGCGCACTGGCTCGCAATGACAAATCGGTGGGCTTCTTCTGTTTCGTTAAACAGGAAAAACGCTGATGCGTAACATTTTTTCTGCTTTTACAGCAAAACAAAAACCTAACGCGGTGTCATTGCGAACCAGTGACCGAGGTCACTGGTGTGGCATTCCGTTCTCCGGCATTGCTTAGCATTGCGCCGCCCGTAGGGCGGCAATTTAATGCCAGTAACAGCTCGACAAACTGAAACTTGATAAACAAAAGGATGTGTTTTATGGAACTGGACAAGGATTTACAGGCCCGGCAGGAGGCCAGGTGTCTGGCCAAAATGGCCTGCCAGGCGCAAAAAAAGCTGCGCCAAATGAGCCAGCAGGAATTGGACCGGATCACCCAGGCCATAGCCAAGGCGTTTTCTGCCGCTGCCGGAGAGCTGGCCCAAATGGCTGTGGAGGAGACCGGCTTCGGCAATGTGCCGGACAAAACGGAAAAAAACCGCTTTGCCTCGGAAACGGTGCTTTCGGCCATTGAGAATATGCGCACCGTGGGTGTATTAAATGAGGATCCCCAGGAAAAACTATGGCAAATCGGCGTTCCGGTAGGGGTGATCGCTGCCATTGTACCCAGCACCAATCCCACCTCTACGGTTTGCTATAAAGCTATGATCGCCCTGAAGGCCGGAAACAGCATTGTCTTTTCGCCCCATCCCAAGGCCATCAAATGCACCTTAAAGGCTGCGCAGATCGTAGCCCAGGCTGCCCGGCAGGCCGGTGCGCCGGAGGGCAGCATCGGCTGCCTGACCATACCGGCCCTGGCTGGCTGTCAGGAGCTGATGAGCGCGCCGGAGGTCAATTTGATCTTAGCTACCGGCGGCCCGGGGATGGTCAAGGCCGCCTACAGCTCCGGTAAGCCGGCCATCGGTGTGGGCGCGGGCAACGGACCTGCCTATATCCACCGCTCTGCCAATGTGCGTCAGGCCTTGCAGGATATTTTGCGCTCCAAGACCTTTGATAACGGTACGGTCTGCGCCTCGGAGCAGAGTATCATCGTGGAAAAGGATATGGAGCAGCAGGTGAAAAAGGAAGCTGCCGGTCTGGGCTATTACTTTATGGACACCCAGGAGGCAGGGGCGCTGGCGAAGCTGCTGTTTCGGCCCACCGGGGCGTTGAACCCGGAGATCGTGGGGAAAAGCGCTGCCTATCTTGCGGAAAAAGCCGGCTTCAAGGTACCGGATTTTGTAAAGGTACTGGTGGCCCGGGAGCAGGAGGCCGGTCCTACACGGCCCTATTCTATGGAAAAGCTCTGCCCTGTGCTGGCCTTTTTCGTGATGGACAGCGAGGACGCGGTACTGGATAAGGCGGTGGAGGTGCTGACCCATGAGGGCAGCGGCCACACCTTTGCCCTCCACGCCCAGGATGAGGCAGTGGTACGAAAATTTGCCCTGCAGATCCCTGTCTCCCGTTTTTTGGTAAACACCCCGGCGGCTTTGGGCGGCATCGGTGCCACCACCGGTCTGTTCCCGGCCCTGACATTGGGCTGCGGCGCGGTGGGCGGCAGCTCCTCCTCCAATAATATTTCCCCTCTGGACCTGATCAATATCCGCCGGGTAGCCTGGGGCAGGGAGCAGCCTCAACAGGTAAGCGGTGTAGACCCCCGGCTGGTGGAAGCGTTGGCAGCCAAAATACTGGAACGGCTGAAATAATACTTTGAAAGGATGAACATGATGAATACAAACTCTCTGGGAATGATCGAAACAAAGGGCCTGATCGGCGCAATTGAGGCTGCCGATGCTATGGTGAAATCTGCCAATGTTCAGTTGGTGGGCAAGGAGCAGGTAGGCGGCGGACTGGTGACTGTGATGGTCCGTGGTGACGTGGGCGCGGTGAAGGCGGCCACGGATGCCGGCGCGGCTGCGGCAGAAAAGGTAGGCGAGCTTATTTCTGTGCATGTGATCGCGCGGCCCCATACCGAGGTGGACAATATCCTGCCCCACGGCAAGCTGAGCCAGAGCACAGGAGCCGCCGGTAAATAATGCTTTATACCAAACAGCAGGTGATCGATAACATCCGCAACCGCCAGGGAAAACGGGTGTTTTATCTGGGCAAGGATGACCGGCTGACCAGTGAGGCCCGGGATTATCTGACCGGACAGCGCATTGAGATTTTGTCGGCAGAACAGGCCCGTCAGGTGCAGTATAAAAGCTTTGACGGTGCCGTCTACGATCACAAGCCGGAGCATATGACCCATTTAAACGGAGAAATTTTGGTGCCTAAGACCCATCCGAGAATTCGCTTCCGTGGAGCGGTGGACAGCCTGGAAGGGGCGGTGCTGCTGTGTCAGCAGCGCTGTCCCGGGCTGCGGCAGGAGCTGCAGCAGATCCTGGAGCTGGCCCGGCGGTTGATCCGGTGCGATGTACTGGAGGAGCCTGTGGGAACATTTACCCTGTGTGGCCTCAGCGAAGAGCAGCAGCGAAAGCACAGCCATTTGCCCCAGGAGCATTACGGAATTCCCCATTTTATGCCCAGTGCCGACGATAGCCTTATAGTGCTGGAGCTGAATTGGGTCCGGTGTGTGGCCCGGCAGGCGGAGCTGGCGGCGGTGGATGCTTTTACAGACCGGCAGGGTGTTCCCACCCGGGAGGATATTCTTCGGGCGCTCAACCGCATCAGCAGTATGCTGTATATTCTAATGCTGAAGGAAAAGGCCAAAACGGCAGAATAAGGCTGCGCATAAAGTGCGCGTTAAATGGAAGGTATGATGATAATGGATACCCAAAAGCTGATCGATGCGGTGATCGACCGGGTGTTTGTGGAAATAGAGGCCTCCGGCCGCCATGTCCACCTGACAAAGGCCCAAAGCCACGCCCTGTTTGGCCACGGCCTGACACCCAAACGGCCCTTATCCCAGCCGGGGCAGTTTTTGGCCAATGAACGGCTGACAGTCCGGGGGCCTAAGGGAGAATTTCAAAATGTGGCGGTTTTAGGGCCGGAACGGTCCAAGGGGCAGGTGGAGATTTCCCTGACCGACGGCAAGACCCTTGGTCTGCAGCCGCCGGTGCGCCCTTCCGGCAGTGTGCAGGACAGTCCGGGAATTCTGCTTATTGGACCTGCCGGACAGGTGCAGCTTCCCTGCGGTGTGATCTGCGCCCAGCGGCACATTCATATGACCCCGGAAAAGGCGGCGGTTTTGGGCTTGCAGGACAAGCAGATCGTGAAGCTGCAGACCTATACAGACCGCCCGGCTATTTTTTGCGACGTGACGGTCCGGGTCAGCCCGGAGTATGCCACCTACGTGCATTTGGATTACGATGAGGCCAATGCCTGCGGCCTGAAAAAAGGTGATCTTGGGAGGATCCTTCCATGATCCGGGCATTGCTGGTGGGGACCCAGCCGCCTTGCCTGACCCAATACACCTATGTGCAGGAGCCGCCCTTTGACGCTGTGGTGATCGGCAGCCTGACGCTGGGGCAGCTTCTGTGCTTTCAGCAGGAGCAGGTACTGGAGGCCCTGGCGGTGGGAAAAAGCGTGGTGCTGTATACCCCGGGGCTTCCGGAGGCACCGAAAAACCGGGCATTGGCTGCGGCTTTGGCATCACGCCGCCGGGAACTGAAAGGCTGGGGCGTGCTGTTTACAGATGGGGCCCAAAAGCGGCTTGTAACTGCCCAGGAGGCACAAACGCTGAAACAAAGCGGCAGGCTGCCGGGACCCGGTGCGGTGCTGACGCCGCTGGCCCGGGAAATATTGGAGGGAACGGATTGAAAATCGGAACAGTAACAGGGGTGGTATGGTCCACCCGGAAGGCGTCCTGCCTGATGGGACAGACCTTTTTGGTGGTGCAAACCCCGGAAGGACAGGTGGTGGCTGCCGATCAGGTCGGTGCGGGCCGTGGGGATAAGGTGCTGCTGGTCACCGGAACAGTGGCTTCCCGGTTTTGTATGGAAGCACCGGTGGACGCGGCAGTGGTTGCCATCCTGGATCAGGAGGAAAAATAGATGTCTGTCCACGAAATACTGATCGCTGTCATGGCTGTCTTTGCGGTTTTGGGTGGATTGGACCGGATCTTTGGAAACCGGTTCGGCCTGGGCCAGGAATTTGAAAACGGCATTTTGGCTATGGGCTCTCTGGCTCTGGCTATGGTGGGTATTATCACCCTGGCACCGGTGCTGGCAGAGCTTCTGCTGCCGGTAGCCGGGCCGGTGTACCGCTTTTTGGGCGCGGACCCGGCTATGTTCGCAGGCACGATTTTGGCCTGCGATATGGGCGGCGGCACCTTGGCACAGCAGATGACCGCCGATCCCCAGGCGGCAGCCCTGGGCGGTGTGATCTGCGGCTCTATGCTGGGGGCTACCATTGTCTTTACCATTCCTGTGGCTCTGGGGATCCTGCGGCCGGAGGACCGGCCTTTTCTTGCCAAGGGCATCCTGTCCGGTGTTGTGACCATTCCGGTGGGCATTTTGGTGGGCGGCCTGGTGGCAGGCTTTTCACCTGTGACGGTGCTGCGGAATTTGGTACCCATCGTGCTGATCGCCGCCTTGATCGCCCTGGGCCTGTGGAAAGCGGAAAAGGCCATGATCAAGGGCTTTGGCTGGTTCGGCAAGGGGATCGTGGCACTGATCACGGTGGGCCTGGTGGCTGCCATTGTGCAGGCGCTGACCGGGTTTGTGATCATTCCCGGTATGGCCCCCATCTCCGAGGGCTTTCAGACCGCCGGGTCCATTGCCATCGTTTTGGCAGGCGCCTTTCCGCTGGTATATGTGATCACAAAGCTGCTGAAAAAGCCGCTTTTGGCCTTTGGGCGGCTGCTGAAGATCAATGAGACCGCTGCCGCAGGCCTGGTGGCTACCTTGGCCAACTCCATTGCTACCTTTGGTATGACCAAGGATATGGATGACCGGGGAAAGACCGTCAATATTGCCTTTGCGGTGTCGGCGGCCTTTGTGTTTGGGGACCATCTGGGCTTTACCGCCGGGTTCAGTCCGGAGCTTCTGCCGGCGGTGATTTTGGGAAAGCTCTCCGGCGGCGTTTCCGCCGTCGCCGTGGCAATGCTCCTGTCCCGGAAAGCGTAAATTTCAGTTTATCGAGCAGATTGCCCTGACGGGCAATGGCATTCTTCGAATGCCGGGGAAACGGATTGCCACGCCAGTGTGCGCACTGGCTCGCAATGACATATTGGTGGGTTTCCACTGTTTTGCTAAACAGGAAAATCACTGA
>JAFSET010000014.1 GCA_017435615.1 Oscillospiraceae bacterium
AAAATTTGATTTGGTGACACTTTATGCGGTGTAGACCAAGGCTGCAAAGTAATAGCTGTACAGCGCCAACATCAGCTCCTCCAGTGCAGAGCCTGTGTCAGCCTTCATATACATACGCAGAATATAATCCAGCGGCGCATACCGGACACTGATCTCGTCCGTACCGTCGGAGACCGTAACCGCAAGCTTGGTTCCGATGTCCTGCGGATTGATACCGGTCACATCAATGTAGTACTTACCGTCCTTCTGCTGCGGAGCGTATTCCCCATCGCCGACCTTGAAGGTCAGGCCTGCAAGGCTGTCCGCATCAAAGTAGAAGCGCACTGCAATTGCGTCCTTATGGAGCAGGGATGCGCCGTAGAAGGCAACGCCTTCAACCATGCCGCTGAGCTCTACCGACTCATCCTCTGTAGGATTGATGGGTTCTGCATCAATCCCCTCATCTGCCAAATTCCCGGTATTGTAGTTAAAATAGACCTGAGAAGCCGCGCCGTAGGCCAGCATATACTTAACTATATCGTGGCAATCACTTTGTGCGCTGTCTGACAGCAGTATGTCGGCATACTCACGGACGGAGTAGGTGTCAGCCAGCTCCATGCCGTTGATCTCGATGCTGATCTCATCAGTCATTTGGGCCGCGGCCAGGGTCACGGTGTACTTGCCGTCACTGTAGACAACTTCCACAGGTTCTCCGTTCAGGAAGAACAGTGCATCCTCCCCGTTTATGACAAAGTTCACACCGATGCTGTCACTGAGGGTGATGTTCCAACCGGTAACAGGACTTGCCTCAGGGGTCATAGTGGTGTAATAAGTCGTGCCGGTGGAACCCTTGTACAGCGTCAGTGCTCCGCCGGTGGAAGTGGAGTAACAAGCAAAGCCATAGGTGCCATTTTTTCTCAGCATGCTGTTTACACCCTTGTTGGTGTTGCCCAAGTTCTTGAATTCATATGTGCTGTCACCGGATGCGGTCCAGCGAGCGTAATCGGTCACACTGGTAATCACGGTTGCTTTATTCTTTGTGCCGGTACCTGCGGCATATACGCCGTTGGCTTCGTTATAAATGGTCCAGTAATTCCCGTCGGGAGCAATGTGCCAAATAACCGTATCGGCAGGATCTTCCACCGTATCGTTGCTGATGGTCACATCAGTATAATCAAGACGGCCTGAGCTGTCTGCATCCGCAGCTACCATGGCGCCACCGCTGTAGACGATGATGTAATCACCCTCCGTCAGCGCACCGCTGTACAGGGTAAAGCCGTCAGAGACGTTTCCGTCCTCACTGACAACATAGGTATACAAAGCGTACAGGGTGGTGTTTTCTGTGGCGGTGTAGGTTTCACCAGCCTTATAAATGGCAGGAGCCGTTTCCGCATCCTGGACCGCTTCCGTGGTCCAGCCTACGAAGCTGTAGGTATGCTCACCGGTGGGCACACCGGCAGTGGGGAGCGTGATACCGTTTTTGCCACATTCCATATTGGCAACCGCACTGACGCCTTCCGGTACGCTAAAGGAAACGATATAGGTCTCGCCCAGGGCTTCCACATAGTCGTCCTTGTAGCTGTCACCGCAAGCGGTACAGGTGTAGGTGGTATAGCCCTGCTGGGTCACGGTAGGCGGTGTTACCACGCTCTCATAGCTGTGGCCGGTAGCGGCAACGGACTCGGTATAGCTGTGGCCGCAGCGGGTACAGGTAAAGGTCTTTACGCCGGTGGCGGTACAGGTAGGCTGGGTGGTGACCACGCCGCTATTGTAGCTGTGGCCCAGGGCCTCGATGACTGTGTGACCGCTGATGTAGCTTTCGCAGTCGTTGCAGTAAACACCTGCGGTGTAGCCGGTTTGGGTACAGGTAGCCGGAGTTTCCGCCACATTGGTGGTATCGCCGTGCTCACAGGTGCTGGCATTGGTGGTATACCAGATCGTACCACTTTCGCCCTTAACATAGAAGCCCAGGGTCTGACCGGTAATATTGTTGTTGATACTGGTGTAGCAACGCCAGTCAGAGCCACCTGTATAAACACCCACATAACGGCTTGTCTCATTGTTATACAGGTATGTTCCCTTTGTATCGGTCATCACCCGGAATGTCTTGTTGGCGTTTGTGCCTACCCGTACGCCGTCGTTCTCGTTTGTCGTGTACAGATAGTTTGTCGTGCCGATGGCATTAAAGGAATAGGAATTCTCTGAACCGGTCATATTCCACAGCATATCCGCAGAGGGCGCAGAGGTCAGCTTGTTCTCAGAGGCTGTCACGGTAACCTTATTGGAAGGGCCGTCGGAAGATCCGTTGGTACTGCTCAACGCATAAATCGTGCCGTTTTTGGACATCGTGATGACCACATCGTCAGTGGCAGAGATTTGCGTAATATCCGTCAGTACATATTCTGTTACACCACTGCCGCCTTCCGTATATTGATACAGGGCATACAGGGTGGTGCTGGCAGTGGGGATAAAGCTATCGGTATAATAGGAGGGCTTCTGTGTGGTGTCACTGACCGGCTGGGCGGTCCAACCTAAGAAGGTATAGCCCTCAGGAGCCGTCACAGTGGGCAGGCTCATACTTTCCCCTGCATAGCCGGTCTGGCTTGCAGCATTGGCACCGGAGAAGCTCACCGTCACTGTGGTCTTGGCGGAGAAAATGATCTGCACAGTGCAGTTGGAGCTGGCGGCCACAGTAAACTCATTGCCGTTTTGGGTAACGGTAGCGGTACCGCTGGTTACCTTGTAGCCGGAAGCATAGTAGCCGGCTTTGGGAGAAGCCGTAATGGTCTTACCGCTGACAGAAACCGTGCCGTAGGAGGTATTGGAGGAGGTTGCGGTGATGGAATAAGATGCACCGCTGTCGGAGGGGGTGTCCATATCCGGCACAGGCTCGTTGAACAGATCAAAGGCCAGCTCCGGATAGTCCACGAACACGTTACGGGTGCCGGTGATGGACTGAACCGCATCGTTACGGCCCAATTCCCAGGTGTCAACGGGGTCGGCCTCCATCCACTCCAGGAGCACTTCCTTGCTCTCGATCACGCCGTTGCTACCCCAGGTAGCATACTCGCCGTTGCCGTTGACATTGCCCCAGCGGACATACACATACAGGAAAATACGGGCGCAGTCACCACGCAGGTCATATTCACCGTTGACAATATTGTCGTAATTGTTGTCTGTGTCAGATACCTCGTTGGGATGATAGAAGCCGGAGCTTTTTCCGTAGGCCTTGTTTCCACGGCTGGAATTGGTGGAGGTCTGGTCAGGACGGATCATCATAATGTCGTTTTCGTCGTTGCCGTTCAGACCTTTGGAGTTGGGCCAGGTATGCTCCCGGTTCCAGCTTCCGTCCCAAGTAGGACCGACGGGATTACCGGCGTAGAAGGTAGAGATCGATCCGCCGCCGTTCTGGCAGTCTGTATAGGCCGCCAACGTTTTGCATGCCTCATAGCTATTTTCATAGGAGTGGGCATTTTTCATCAGGCTTTGCAATGCAGCATACAAAGCACTATTCGGTACTGAGGAAGTACTGGATGCGCCGCTGAGGGCAGAAAGTTCCTCATAGGAAGTGTTGTATTTTGCATACCATGCCGTTGCATAGTTGGAAAATTCTGTAACTTCCTCGCCACGCTTACCCCAGTTGTAGACATAACTGGCAGCAGAGCTGGTAAGCGTAATGCCGGGCAGCAGGCTGACCAGCAGCATCAGCACCAATATGATGGAAATACTTCGTTTTGCGATCTGTTTCACGGTAAATCCCCCTATTTCTATGTTTTAAAATCTTACAGGTCATATAAAAGCGCCTATATATTGTAACATATTGTTCATATGATATCAACCGTCTTTTTCTCTTTTTGGACATTTTTTACAGCCGGATATACACGCCAACTTTTCGTTTATCGAGCAGTTAGTGGGGCAAAACTGCCGTCCTGCGGACGGCGCAATACCTAAGTATTGCAGAAGCGTTGCATAAAAACAAAAACCTAAAGCGGTGTCATTGCGAGCCGCCGAAACGGCGGCGTGGCAATCTCAAAGGGAAGCTTTATTCGTTTATGGTGCCAAAGGATATTAGGAACCTAAAAATAAATAATCATTATTTTTAGGTCGGAACGTGTCCTTTGGGTTCAAAAATTGTACATCCTTGCATTTCGAGATTGCCACGCCATGTAGGGGAGGCGTTTCGCCTCCCGAGGGACGGGAAACCCGTCCCCTACTGGCTCGCAATGACAAAATGGTAGGTTCTCACAATTTTCAAACAGCTCCACAAATCGGAATTGGTCTTTGGTAGCGGAAATGGGGCGTTGCAGACGATTCTGCAACGCCCCATTGGACAAACTGTATTAAAGCTCTGCCAACTTCAGCAGTTCCGGCACCTTGGCCTCCCAGCCCAGGGCCATGATGTGCAGGCCCTGGCAGTAGGGCTTGCAGGCCTTGATCACCCGTGCGGCGATCTCCACGCCGGTGATACCGGCCTTGGCCTTTTCCTTGTCTGCGGCCAGCTCGTCGATCATCTCCTGAGGGATATGGATACCGGCCACATTGTTGTTCATGAACTTGGCCATTCCCGCGGACTTGGGGATCACGATGCCAAGCTGCACAGGCTTGCCGAACTGGCTGGCCTTTTCCATGAACTGAATAAACTTTTCAGGCTCATAAACCGCCTGGGTCTGGAAATACTCCGCACCGGCCATCACCTTGCGCTCCATCTTGGCAAGCTGAGCGTCCACAGACTCACTGCAGGGAGAAACCACCGCGCCCTTGGCAAACTTGGGAGGCTCGCCCACCAGGGGATTGCCGCCCAGGTCCACGCCCTGCTCCAACTGGCAAACAGTGTGCAGCAAGGATACGGAGTCCAGATCAAACACAGGCTTTGCCTGAGGATGGTCACCCATCTTGGTGTGGTCACCGGTCAGGCACAGGATATTGTCAATGCCCAGCATAGCCGCGCCCAGCAGCTCAGACTGCAGAGCGATCCGGTTCCGGTCCCGGCAGGTCAGCTGCAAAATGGGGGTCAAGCCGGCGTTTTTCAGGGCCACGCAGGTAGGCAGGCTGCCCATACGCATGACAGAGGACTGGTTATCGGTGACATTAACGGCAGTGATCCCACTCAGGTATTCCTTGGCCTCCGCCACCAAATGCTCCGCGTGGATACCCTTGGGAGGGCCCACCTCGGCAGTTACGACAAATTGGCCGTTATCAAAAAGCTCAGTAATTCTCATCGCACATCGCTCCTTATTCTTTATTCACACGCTCATCGGTGGCGTAATCACGAAGCTGCACCGGGCACTTCAGCACATCCAGCCGGCCCAGCTGCTTCAGACGCTGGTAGATCCGCTCCCAGCCGCACTGCATTGTGGGGTCTACCTCGCACATTCCGTTTTTTGCACCGCCGCACTGGCCGTTTACCAGGCTCTTGGAGCAGGCGGTAATGGGGCAAATGCCGCCGGTCAGGTTCAGGTAGCACTGGCCGCACTGGCCGCAATCGTGCTCCAAAGGCGTTACGCCCTGATAGCCTGGAAGGGCATATGTATCGCAAGCGGCACAAACCTTTTTATCCTGCAGAAGCTGGGCAACGGTCTGCACGCCCACGCCGCAGGAAAACACCAAGACCGTATCGCTTTCCCGGATCTGAGCCGCATATCCATCAAGCTGCAGCTTCAGATTTTCCGGATTACAAATGTAGTCGGTAGTCAGAATACCGGTGATCTTCCCGGCGGCAGACAGCTCCTTTTGCAGGGCATTTGCCTCCTGCTCCGGAAAACGGATCTCCTTACAGCCATGGCAGTTGATGACGAAGACCTTGCTGCCCAAGGCTGACAGAATGGTTTCTTTTGCTTTCAGTTCTGTGATCAGCATATTACTTCATCTCCCTTACCGCGGCCTTGCCGGCTTTGATCTTACTGACCAGAGGGATCTTGGAGGAACAGATGTACTCACAGCATCTGCACTCTATGCAGTCCATGACCTTCTGCTCCTTCACACCGGCCCAGTTGCCCTCGTCCGCATACTTTGCAAAGTACAAAGGCTTCAGCTCCATGGGACATACATCCACACAACGGCCGCACTTGATACACGGATTTTCCTGAGAAACGGTGGCATCCACAGCAATGATGCCGTTGGAGCCCTTCATAATGGGGGTATGCAGCGTATTCTGCACAAAGCCCATCATCGGACCGCCGGCCTTAACGGTGACATTTTCACCGGTGATGCCGCCGCAGTGATCCACAAGCTGCTGCACATCGGTGCCGATCTTCACAACAAAGTTGCCGGGGTTGGCAATATAAGGTCCGGTGACGGTGACCACACGTTCCACAAGGGGCATACCCTTTTGGATGGCATCGGAAATTGCCTTGACGGTGCTGACATTGCAGACCACCACGCCTACATCCGCAGGCAGGCCGCCGCTGGGCACCTGGCGTCCGGTCACACGCTTAATGAGCATTTTTTCAGCGCCCTGGGGATACTTGGTCTTTGCGGTGCAGACCTCAATGCCCTCCAAAGCGGTAGTCTTTTCCTGCAGATGGGCAATGGCATCGGGCTTATTGTCCTCCACCACGATCACGCCCTTTTGGGCACCGGTGGCCTTGAGCACTGCCTGCAGACCAAAGATCACCTCATCGGCGTATTCCAGCATCAGCCGGTGGTCCGCCGTCAGGTAAGGCTCACACTCACAGCCGTTGAGCAAAATGGTATCCACAGGGGTCTTGGGAGTCAGCTTCACCGCTGTGGGGAAGCCTGCGCCGCCCATGCCCACGATACCGGCTTCACGGACAATGGACACAATCTGCTCGGGACTCAGCTCCTCCAGGGTTCCCTGGGGCTTTACACTTTCGTGAAGGGTATTTTTTCCGTCGGAACGGATCACCACAGACAGGCAGGTGCCCCGGTTGGCGTGGGGGCGGTCCTCCACTGCGATCACAGTACCGCTGACACTGCTGTGAACAGGGCTGCTGATAAAGGCAGAGGGCTCACCGATCTTCTGACCGACAGTCACATTGTCGCCCACGGACACCACCGGGTTTGCCGGTGCGCCCAAATGCTGGGCCATGGGAATAACCACCGTCTCAGGCTCCGGAAACCGGACCAGAGGCAGATGCTCCGTATATTCCTTATGCTCGGTGGGATGTACGCCGCCGTAGTAGCCGTCCAAACGGCTCTGCCGGATGGCCTGCACATACTCCGTGATCAGCTTGTGGTTGACCTTGGAGTAGTCACGCACCTGCACCGGCTGGGCAGCCAGCTCGGAAAGTCGGCCCTGGGCCGCCAGTCGCTGCTGGATCTTCTCCCAGGCGCAATCCTTATTGCCGTCCACCTCACACTTGCCGTTTTTCGCACCGCCGCACTGGCCGTTTACCAGGCTCTTGGAGCAATCCACGATGGGGCAGATACCGCCGGTCATGGTCAGATAGCACTGCGCACAGGCGTCACAAGCCTTCTTCGTCAGGGCCATGCCGTGATGACCGGTATAATTCAGGGTATCGCAAGCGGCATACACCGGCAGATCTGTCAGTTCTGCCACAGTCTGCACGCCCAGGCCGCAGCTAACGACCAGGATGCACCGGGTATTTTCCGGGATCAGGCCGCTAAGCAGCTTGGCAGTTTGTGTTTTGTTGCACAAAAAATCCACAGCCGCGGAACCGGTGACGGTTTTCCCCTGCTCCCGGGCCAGCCGGATCAGTTCTTCCGTTTCAGGCTCTTCCACAGTTTCAAAGGCCTTGAAGCACTTGTTGCAGCTGAGCACAAACAGATCGTCTGTCTGCTGCAGCAGGCTTTCCAGCTCCTGCTGGGATTTTAAAGCATATCTGGTATAGTTTTCCAATTGCTCACCTTCTGTTTTCAGTAAAATGTTAAATTAAAACGAAACTTTTTGTATTATAACATTGTATAGGAGAAAATTCAATATATTTTTATCGGAAAATGTAACAATTTATTATTCCGGGGCATACGAGCTTTTGTTTATTTGGAAAAATATTTCTTTTACCATTAAATAGTGGTTGAAAAATCAGGTCGAATGTGATACGATATTGTGGTATCGATATGGGTATAAATCTGCTTGACACGGAGGTGAAAAGGATATGCCGCATACCATCGCTGTTGCCGGCAAGGGCGGCGTGGGAAAAACCACCACCTGCGGTATGATCATCGATTACCTTTGCCATAAGGGCCAAGGCCCGGTGCTCGTAGTGGATGCCGATGCCAACAGCAATCTCAATGAAGTGCTGGGCGTGGAAGTAGAAACCAGCTTAGGTGCCATCCGCGAGGAAATGGCACAGGCAGAGCTGAAGAAGACCATCCCTGCCGGTATGACCAAGGCGGATTACGCAGAGCTGAAATTCAACTCTGCTCTGATCGAGGAAGACGACTTCGACATGATCGTCATGGGCCGCACCCAGGGCAAAGGCTGCTACTGCTATGTCAATGGCGTGCTGAAGACCCAGGTGGACAAGTATGCCAAAAACTACAGCTATGTGGTGATGGACAACGAAGCCGGTCTGGAGCACGTGGCCCGGGGCACACTGCCTAAGGTCGACACCATGCTGCTCATCTCTGACTGCTCCCGCCGGGGTATTCAGGCCGCTGCCAGAGTGGCGGAAATGATCGACGAAATGGAGCTGAAGCCGGATCGGCTGGGTCTGATCGTCAACCGGGCACCAAACGGCCAGTTGGACGATGGCGTAAAAGCCGAGATTGAAAAGCACGGTCTTACTTTGCTGGGTGTTCTGCCCCAGGATGACGGAGTATACCGCTGCGACTGCGACGGAGAGCCGTCCAGCAAGCTGCCGGAGACCAATCCGGTAAAAACCGCCCTGCGGGGCATCATGCAGTCCATCGGACTGTAACAAACATTGTTAATAAAGCACCAAAAACAAGGTGCCTATAAAAATTTTAAGGGGGATATTTAGTAATGTCTTTTACACCTAAGACGCAGCCCTACAGCGGCAAAATCCACGCTGTGACCTTGGGCACCGGCGACAAGGCAATTGTCATCGGTGGCCAGAATGTGCTGCCGTTCTACACCTTCGACGCTGCCATCGAGCACGCACCGAAGATCGGCGTTGAAATTTCCGACAATGCCGCAAGCTGGACCGCTGCCGGTCTGAAGGAATTCTACGACGGCTGCACCACCATGGCTGACTTCGCCAAGAAGGCTGAGACCATGGAAGGTGCCGATTTCCTGGCACTGAACTTCGAGTCTGCCGATCCCAACGGCGAAAACCGCTCTGTTGAGGACTGCGTAGCCGATGCCAAGGCTGTTGCCGAGGCCGTTTCCATGCCCATCGTGATCCTGGGCTGCAAGCACCTGGAGAAGGACGGCGAGCTGTTCAACAAGATCTCCGAGGCTCTGCAGGGCAAGAACATCGTCTGTATGTCCGCCAAGCAGGAAAACTGCAAGACCGTGGGCGCTTCCGTTGCCCTGGCTTACGGCCAGAAGGTCGGCGCTGAGACTGCTGACGACATCAACCTGGCAAAGCAGCTGAACATCATGCTGAAGAAGGACGCCAATGTGCCTGCCGACTCCATCGTGATGAACATCGGTACCGCCGCTGTAGGCTACGGCTATGAGTATGTAGCTTCCACCCTGGACCGTATCCGTCTGGCCGCCCTGGCTCAGTCCGATGACGATCTGCAGATGCCCATCATCGCACCGGTATCCATCGATACCTGGGGCGTGAAGGAATCCACCGCTTCCGAAGCTGACGAACCTGCATGGGGCGATATGGAAGAGCGTGCCATCGGTATGGAAATTTCCACCGCTGCCGCCAACCTGACCGGTGGTGCTGATGCCGTTATTATGCGCCATCCCGCCGCAATTGCCACCATCAAGAAGTTCATCAATGAACTTGTCTAATTGGAAGGAGGATACATACAATGGCTTTGAAAGGTCTTGACATTTTTAAGCTGTCTCCCAAGAAGAACTGTAAGGAGTGCGGCAGCCCCACCTGTATGGCATTTTGTATGAAGGTGGCGCAGGGCGCTGTTGAAATCGACAAGTGCCCCTATTTCTCTGACGAAGCAAAGGCAATGCTCAACGAGCAGACTGCTCCTGCCATGAAGACCATCTCCGTGGGCGAGCACAAGCTGGGCGGCGAAACCGTTCTGTTCCGTCACGAGAAGACCCTGGTAAACAAGAACCTGTACGCTGTTTCCGTGTGCACCTGCATGGACGAGGCTACTGTGGACGCCAAGCTGGCTGATCTGCAGAAGGTCGACTACGAGCGTATCGGTGAGAGAATGTATGTCGAGTTCGTTCAGGTTGCCAACAACCAGAGCGATCCTGCTGTTTACGCCAACCTGGTCAAGAAGGCCGCCGCTACCGGCCGCAGCCTGGTGCTGGAGTGCTGGGATGTGGAGTGTGCCAAGGCTGCCCTGGAGGTTTGCGGCAAGGATGTGATCCTGGACGGCGCTACTCCTGACAACTGGGAGGCTATGAACGAGGTCGCTACCGCCGCCGGCGTTGTGCTGGGCGTTTGGGCCGAGAACATTTCCGACCTGTACGACACTGTGAAGAACCTGGAAGGCAAGGGCAACAAGAACCTGGTGCTGGATGTGACCGGCAAGACCGCCAAGGAAACTCTGGCCAACGCCGTTCTGGTCCGCCGCACTGCCATCAAGGACGGCGACCGCAGCTTCGGTTACCCCTCTATCGTGAACCTGGCCAAGATCGCCAAGGGCGACGACCGTCTGCAGACCGCTTACGCTTCCATGTTCACTGAGAAGTACGCTTCCATCATCGTGATGAGCGGCATGTCCTACGCTCAGGCTCTGCCTCTGTACGGCCTGCGTCAGAACATCTTCACCGATCCTCAGAAGCCCATGAAGGTGGAATCCAAGATCTACCCGCTCAACGGTGCTG
>JAFSET010000015.1 GCA_017435615.1 Oscillospiraceae bacterium
GCAAGCATGATATAATATCCGTTCCTTCATATGCCGCAGGAATATATCATCCACCGAAGGTGGATATCATATCGAAGATATATCTTCCGTTTCGCAAGGAACGGATATCATTGAAAACACCCTCATTGTATCACAATGAGGATGTTTTCATGGCAGAGGATGAGGGATTCGAACCCCCGCGAACGGAGTCAGAGTCCGGTGTGCTACCGTTACACTAATCCTCTATGTGTCAGGCACGGATATTATTATACTGTAACTGCGGAAAAAGTCAAGAACTTTTTTCCATTTTCTCACGAAAAATTTAACAGTGATATCCTGCCCAATACAATTGTTTTTATACCTGCTCCCAAGGGAAGGGCTTACCCTTCAGTACATGATTTTTCATGTAGGCAAAGGTCTTGCATTCGCCCTGGTCCTTCAGCATGGTCAGAAGGTATCCCAGCTCCTGCCGGGTGCGTTCGTTCATCAGTAGTCTTTCCCGGCTTTTTTCAAAATATGCAAGGGCAGAGCTGTCTGTATAGTGGTCACCTTCGTAGACCTTGCAGGCGGCCCGGCGGTCCATCACCATTTCCACAAGGTACTTCCGGGGCATGGGGACGGCTTCATAATTGCGTGTGACCGGGTTCATATCTGACCAGTATTCATAATGATGCCGGTTGCGGCCCTTGTGGTGCATCCAGGCTTCACTGTAGCCCTTCAGCTCCCGTTCCTTGGCGTTGGGGCTGCGTGTACCCTGATAGTATTTCGCACCCACCGAAAACTCTGTAGGGCTGTATTTGGACAGATCGTGGGTCAGTCCCTGCCAGTACAGGCCCACCTGAAAGCATCCCTGACGGACCAGCCAGCGGTGCCGTGTGATGGTGCAAAAATGTTTCCATGCTTTGCTCATTGCTGTGCTCACTTCCTTTGGAGGGTACTATAGCATTTGTGCGCCGGTTTTTCAAGAGCAAAAAAGCTGTGCAATCAAAGTTTCATAAAATACGGACCGCACATGCTTTCATGGGTTTTTATGTAAGTCCATGAGAAATCCGATGCAATAACATATATTTCTGTCTTTTTTTCTAACGCATTTGCGGTACTGAGTTTGGCGGTAAGGTGCTTGGTTTCGTCATCGTCAAACCAATCAATATACAGAGCATTATGCTTATCTACTTGGTCATATGCCTCTCTGGCACAGTTGCCAGTCAAAAACAATTTTGGATCCAGCAATTCCCAGGAGAAAACATGCCACAAATAATTCCCAGTGGAAACAACATACTTTTCAATATTTTCTCTTGGAATACCATTTGCAAAATGTCTTAACCATGCAGAATAAAACGCATTGCTTGTCATTGGAATTCTCCTTTACAGTGTTAATGGAGGAGATGAGCATAACACGAAGACTTGTACAAACAGAGTTAAGGGGTTTGTATTCTTCTTCGGGTATGTAATGTGCTTTCGGCCATATCGGCCCCTTCGTTTCGTATGAATTGTACCATAAAGCTGGTTATATTTCAATAATTAGTGAAGTTTGGGCTGCGCCCAAGTGAAGTTATGCCCACGGCATAGTGAAGTATTGCGACTTTGCCGCAAAGTGAAGTTAAGTGCGCCACAACACATGCGAAGCAAACTTCACTGCGCAGCAACTTCACGATGCGAAGCATCACTTCACGCGCCGATAGGCGCACTTAGTTCGAAAAGGACCACATTTGTCATAGCAGACAAATGTGGTCCTTTTCGTGGTGGAGACTACGGGACTCGAACCTGTGACCTCATGCGTGTGAAGCATGCGCTCTAACCAGCTGAGCTAAGCCTCCGTGTGGAACGGATTAAATTATACCACACTTGGGAGAAATGTCAATACTTTTTTAGGATTTTGCCCGGAGAATTTTACCGCGCCGGGCGAAGGTCGACCCGGTCCAATACCGGTATCTGCATTTCGCGGGCAAATTTTTGTGCCGCAGACAGGGCCTGCTTGTCAGTCAGTTCTTGGGCGCGGTGGGCATCCACACCGAATAGGGCAACGCAGTTTTCCTCGGCGGCAATGCGCCAAAAGTCGGCAGAGGGGTAGTGCCGCCGTGTCCGGACTCCGCACAGGTTGATTTCCAGTGGGGTGCCGGATGCGGCAAGCTCCCGGCACAGAATACGAATGTGCTTTTCGTATATCTTGGGGTCGCCTACATAGCGGATCAGGTCCGGATGGGCAACATAAGAAAACAGCCCGGTGTCTACCCCTTGAAGCACCTGGCGGCAGTATTGCTTTAGCTGCTGCTCGTCATCCGTGGGGCTGCCGTTATAAATGCCGTCGTATTCGTTAAATGTCCAGTGCTGGCCCAGGATCAAATACTGCACATCACTGTTGCGCACAAGGTCCTTAAACGCCTGAAAGCATGCCGGATAATACTCCGCCTCCAAACCAATCTTAATATCGATCCGCTGGCCGTACTTCGCTTTCAGTGCGTTGATGCTGGTGCAGTATTCCGGCAATTCCTCCACATCCATCCGAATTCCGGAGCGGTAACCGTTGCCGAAAGGGTAGGGGGCATGGTCCGAAAAGCCTAAAAGCTTCAGCCCGGCCTTCAGCGCTTGCTGTACATATTCTTCATCTGTTCCTTCTGCGTGGTTGCACCGTGGGGTATGGGTGTGGTAATTTGCGATCATTGTTTTTCTCCATTTTTGGTTTTGGTATAAATTTCAGTTTATCGAGTTGTTTGAACTTTGCGGAAACCCACCGATTTGTCATTGCGAGCCAGTGCTCACACTGGCGTGGCAATCTCGAAATGCAAGGGTGTACAATTCTTGAACCCAAAGGACTCGTGATAGCCTGAAAATATTTATTTTAAGGTTTCCCAGATCCTTTGGCAAGCTAAATACATAAAGTCTCCCTTTGAGATTGCCACGCCGCCTTTTGGCGGCTCGCAATGACACCGCTTTAGGTTTTTGTTTTGCTGCAAAAGGAGAAAAAATGATACGCATCAGCGTTTTTTCTGTTTAACGAAACAGTAGAAACCTACCGACTTGTCATTGCGAGCCAGTGCGCTTAAGTGGCGTGGCAATCCGTTTCCCCGGTATTCGAAGAATGCCATTGCCCGTTAGGGCAATCGGCTCGATAAATCGGAATTTGATGCTTTTGCAGATCGGTCCGGGGATCAATACTGAGGCAGGTTGACCATGGACTCCAGCTCGGAAAGAACATTCAGATTATCGATGTTGAAATGACAGTAGTAAAACTCATTGGTGTCGCCGTTATAAAGGGCAACCTTCATATCCGCGGAGGGGGTGTTGGTGTTTTCATCCATTTGGAAATCGAAATAATAATATCCGTTGTCGGCGTAGGGGATCAGCAGCTCGCCTTTTTCGTTGAGTAAAATGTCTGTGCTGTACAGAAAATCCGTGATTTCCTGGCTGAAGGGCAGGGCGTGGAAGCCGGGGTGAGTACTAAGCTGCCCGGTAAAGCCGCTGTCGGGGAAGGTTGCGCTGGCAAAGCTCAAGCCGCCGGTGCCGTTTATATGGGTGTCCAGGAACAGGTTTACCTTGGCTGCGGAAATATCCAGGGACAGATCGTTTTTCACAAGTTTAATGGCCTTGTCCCGGAATAAGAAGCAGCCGCTGAGCAGCAATGCCGGGATCAGGATGCAAACAGTCAATGTCAAAAGTTTTCTTTTCATAATCATTCTCCTTTATAGTAAATTCTTCTGTTGGATGTTTGTCCCGGGGGTTCCGGTCCCGGTTGCGCAAAAAGTCCGTATAGATCGTCGCACCGGTTTTCAAGCTGCTGCCAGGGATGCTCCCGGTACTCGCCGATGTTGGGGAAAACACCGCTTTGCCGTGCAGTTGTCAGAATTTGACGGCCCCGGTCGTTCAGTGCCAGCACACGCACATAGGGGACAGGCTCTTGCAGGTCCTGAGCGGACAGTCCTAAAAATGCGCACAGCACCATCCGGTCCAGCCGGGAACGGGCGTAGCGTTTGGATTTGGTAGCCTGCAAAATTTGCTCCAGGGTCGGTAAACTCCGGGCATTTTTCATCAGCTTGCGCCAAAGTCCTTCTGAGCCGTAAGGCAGAGCCTCAAATTCTTCGTCGGTCATGGTCCGCAGCCGGACCAAAACAGCCCGTTCTCCATTTGCTGTGGTGTGCACAGCCGCATTCCGGAAATGATCCTGAGCGCTTTGGGAAATATAGCCGAGCCAAGGCTTTTCGGTTGTGATCAGTTGCCGCAGGGAGGTTGCGGAAGGCGCATCCTTGTCCGGCACAGAATCGTGATAATTCCCGGTGCGGAAAATAGGCTCCGGTTTCATGTTGGAATTTTGGGATAAAATAGCCTTGCAGTATTCAATGGCCAGGATGTTGTTGGGCAGGGAAAGTACGGCACCGTCCAGTCCCATTGTCTCGATGGCTTTTTGACGGGCGGCAGGGAAGGAGCAGCCGGAGGCAAGCTCCTGCTGCAGTAAAGCCGGAAAGGCTTCCGACAGCAGTGCCTGTGCCGTATCCATCAGACGGTTCGGTGTTTCCGCACCGAAGGACAGACTGTGGCAAAAACCGCTTAAAATCCTCACACCCTCGGCAGCAAAGTTTTCGGCGGAGGACACTGAGGCGGTCACCGGCAGCTCCAGCACCAGGTCTGCACCGCAGTCAATAGCGGCGGCGGCCCGGAGGGCCTTGTCGAAAATGGCAGGTGCGCCACGCTGCACATAGTTACCGCTCATCAGGCACACAATGCCTGCATCAGGGGTTTGCTGCCGTAAAAGGGTCAATTGCCGTGCGTGACCCAGGTGCAGGGGATTGTATTCACAAATAATGCCGGTGATTTTCAAAAATATCCCACCTTTTTGTGAAAAAACTTCCATTTGGTACTTGAGAAAAAATGAAAAGTGGTATACAATAGCCATAGCTATGGCTATATTATCATAAAAGTACAAAAAAGAAAACATTTTTTTAGGAGGACGATTCCAATGAACGTTTTGGTTATCAATGCCGGCAGCTCTTCGCTGAAGTATCAGCTGATGAATCCCGAGACCGGCGATGTCACCGCAAAGGGTCTGTGCGAGCGTATTTATATTGACGGCCGCCTGACTCACAAGGTTGGCGACAAGAAGGTGGTCAAGGACATTCCCATGCCCACCCATTCCGAGGCTATTTCCGCAGTGCTGGATATCCTGCAGGATGCAGAGCACGGCGTGATCAAGAGTGTGGACGAGATCGACGCAGTGGGCCACCGTGTGCTCCACGGCGGTATGAAATTCTCCGACTCCTGCATCATCGATGACGCCTGCATCAAGGCCATCGAGGATTGCATCCCCCTGGGCCCCCTCCACAACCCTGCAAACCTGATGGGCATCCGTGCCTGCCAGGCTGTTATGCCCGGCAAGCCCCAGGTAGCCGTGTTCGACACCGCATTCCATATGACGATGCCCCCCAAGGCCTACCGTTATGCCATCCCCACCGAGTACTACGAAAATGACGATATCCGCCGCTATGGCTTCCACGGCACTTCCCACAAGTATATTGCCCGCCGTGTTGCCGCTCTGCTGGGCAAGAAGGAATTCAAGCTGGTCAACTGCCACCTGGGCAACGGCTCCTCTCTGTCCGCAGTGAAGGACGGCAAGTGCATGGATACCTCCATGGGTCTGTCTCCCTTGGCCGGCGTGCCTATGGGCACCCGTTCCGGTGACATCGACGCCTGCGTGGTGCAGTTCATCTGCAACAAGTACGGCATGAGCGTGGATGACTGCCTGACCATGCTGAACAAGAAGTCCGGCGTGCTGGCTGTTTCCGGTGTTTCCTCCGACTTCCGTGACCTGGAAGACGGCGCTGCCAACGGCAACGCTGACTGCCAGTTGGCTCTGGACAAGTTCTGCTACGAGGTTGCCAAGTATGTTGGCGCCTACGCTGCTGCCCTCAACGGCATCGATGTGCTGACCTTCACCGCCGGTGTCGGCGAAAACGGCCCCGATACCCGTCAGGCTATCTGTGACTACCTGGGCTTCATGGGCATCAAGCTGGATCCCGAGAAGAACAAGGTTCGCGGCAAGGAGCAGCTGATCTCTGCCCCCGATTCTGCTGTGCAGGTTTGGGTCGTTCCCACCAACGAAGAGCTGATGATCGCTCAGGATACCGCTGAGCTGGTTAACGGTTAATCATATGGAAGCCGCCCGTTTTGGGCGGCTTTCTTTCAAAATACCACTTGTTAAGGAGTAAACTATGGAAACTGTATCAGAACGCTTTTTGCGTTATGTGGCCCTGGATACCCAATCCGACGAGTTTTCCGAAAGCTGTCCGTCTACCGCAAAACAGCTTGTTTTAGGGGATATGCTGGTAAAGGAGCTGCTGACAATTGGCCTTGCCGATGCCAAAATAGATGAAAACGGCTATGTATATGCAACCTTGCCCGGTGACCCCAGCCTTCCTACCATTGGCCTGATTGCCCATATGGATACCTCGCCGGATACCAGCGGCAAGGATGTAAAGGCAAAGGTCGTTTGCTATGAAGGCGGCGACATTTTGCTCAATGATCAGGAGCAGATCTGGCTTCGTGAGAAGGACTATGAAAGCCTGTCACGTAATGTAGGTAAGCATTTGATCGTCACCGACGGAACCACATTGCTTGGAGCTGATGACAAAGCAGGCATTGCGGAGATCATGGCCTGTGTGGAACGTCTTGCCGGTCAGTCGGCACCCCATGCCACTGTCAAGGTGGCTTTCACCCCGGATGAGGAGATCGGCAGAGGCGCGGACCTGTTTGATGTGCCGTTTTTCGGTGCGGACTATGCCTATACAGTCGACGGTGGCGCATTGGGCGAGATCGAATATGAGAACTTCAATGCTGCCGGTGCCAAGATCACCGTAAAAGGAAAGAACATCCATCCCGGCTCTGCCAAAAATAAAATGGTCAACTCTCAAAATGTTGCCATGGAGCTTCATGGTCTTCTGCCGGTGGACCAGCGGCCGGAGCACACCGAGGGTTATGAAGGATTTTTCCATCTGACGGATATCTGCGGCGAGGTGGAGCAGACAGTCCTGCGCTACATCATCCGGGATCACGATGGGGAAAAGTTCGCGCAGAAAAAAGAACTGCTGACTGCCGTCTGCCAGTTTATTAACAGCAAATATGGCCCGGATACTGCCTGCCTGGAGATGAAGGATAGCTATTACAATATGCGCGGTCAGATCGAGCCCTGTATGTATATTGTGGAACGGGCGCAAAAGGCTATGAAGGCTGTGGGAATTGAGCCTGTCAGCGTGCCGATCCGTGGCGGTACCGATGGCGCAAGGCTGTCCTTTATGGGCTTGCCCTGTCCCAATCTTTGTACCGGCGGTGAAAACTTCCACGGCAGATTTGAATATATTCCTGTGGAGGACATGGAAGCGATCACCAAAATACTGGTTCAGCTTCTGACAAATGTAAACTAAATCAGTCAAGGGGGCATTGCAAATGATCTGCAATGCCCCTTTGCTATGTTCAATGGATAAATTCCGATTTATCGAGCCGATTGCCCTAACGGGCAATGGCATTCTTCGAATGCCGGGGAAACGGATTGCCACGCCAGTGTGCGCACTGGCTCGCAATGACAAGTCGGTAGTTTTCTACCGTTTCGTTAAACAGGAAAAACGCTGATGCGTAACATTTTTTCTCCTTTTGCAGCAAAACAAAAACCTAAAGCGGTGTCATTGCGAGCCGCCAAAAGGCGGCGTGGCAATCTCAAAGGGGAACTTTATTCATTCAGATTACCAAAGAATATTGGGAACCTTAAATAATAAATATTTTTTGGCTGGCACGGGTCCTTTAGGATGCACAATACATCGCCTTGCATTTTGAGATTGCCACGCCATGTAGGGGAGGCGTTTCGCC
>JAFSET010000016.1 GCA_017435615.1 Oscillospiraceae bacterium
CTTCTGCTTCGGCACCAACGACCTGACTCAGATGACCTTCGGCTTCTCCCGTGACGACGCAGGCAAGTTCCTGAACGCCTACTACGACGCCAAGATCTACGAAAACGATCCCTTTGCCAAGCTGGATCAGACCGGCGTTGGCATGCTGATGGAAATGGCCGTTTCCAAGGCCAAGGCCACCGGCAAGCAGCTGCACTACGGCATCTGCGGCGAACACGGCGGCGACCCCGTATCTGTGGAATTCTGCCACAAGATCGGCCTGGACTACGTGTCCTGCAGCCCCTTCCGTGTGCCCATCGCCCGCCTCGCTGCCGCCCAGGCTGCTATCAAGGGCTAATAATTCAAGCTATAAAAATGCTGACCGCAAGGTCAGCATTTTTTGTTTGAATAGCCCTTGAGTTATATTCGCCTATCGGCGAGTTATATTGGCTACGCCAGTGATATTTGCTTCGCAAGTGATATTGGGCTTCGCCCAGCTTTGGAGGCGAATATAATATAACTGAAGCCGTTAGGCTTCAATAACACTTTCGCTTTGCGAAAATATCACTCCGACACAGTCGGAATATCACTTTTCTACAATTTAGGAATCTAAGTAATTAGATTTACAAAGCCAAATTATCCGCCCGAAGAAATTCGGGCGGATTTTTCTTTAATTCTTGGTTGATATATGATATAATGACTAAAAATTAAAAATGTGTATAGGAGAAACGGGATTTTGAAAGGCGAAGTTTTAAAAAGAGTTGCGATTAACCTATTGAGTCAAAACAAAAGCGAGGCAATAAAAATTATACAAAACGATTATCCCTTTGTTTATTTGCCGCGCGAGAAAAGAATGTATACCGATAAGCAAAAAATAAAGCAGTTCATCAAAGATGGGTTTATTGACAGATATTCGGGGCAGCGCTTAGTAAACCCAGGATTGTTAAAAGTTATCTCGTATTATTTACCTGATGTTTTTCCGTATCATCCCCACTGGAAAATGGATGAATGCCATAATGCATATTGGGAACTGATTCCAACTGTTGACCATATTCATCCTATTGCATTAGGTGGTACAGATAGTGAAGAAAACTATGCAACAACGTCAATGTTACATAACTCAATAAAAAACAACTGGACAATAGAACAATTACAATGGACACTCTATCCTGCAGGCGACTACACGGAATGGGATGGCCTTACGAATTTGTTTATAAAATTGGTAGAACAAGACAAAGAGTTACTGAAAGATGCTTACATAAAAAGATGGTATGCACTTTCAATAGCAAGCGATAAATAATAATTATTTCCCTCTTTTGCTGATAGCACCACAGGCTACTATCAAGGGCTAATTGCTAACAAGAAAATGCCACTCGGGCGAGTGGCATTTTCTTGTTAGCATCGATATAAATCCCTTGCGGAATTTTCGATATGCCACCTTGCGGCTCGATATGTGCTTCACACTCGATATGCGCTGTGGCGCAAGAGGGATTTATATCATATCGCAATGCAAAGCAACATATCGCAAAAAACACAGAGCCGTCCATTGTCTTCTTTGGAAGCCGCTTGCTTTTGTGTGGGGATATGCTATAATGGAAACATTCAAAAATATAGAAAGGGGTAATTTCTATGAGCAGTTTCGAAAACTTACGTATTGTTGATAATTTTTATCAGACATCTCTGTTTTTTCCTATGCCTACCGTTGTTATCAGTACGCTTTGTGAGGACGGCAGTACCACCCTGGGCCCGTATTCCCTTGTGCAGCCCTACTATGTGGCAGGTAAAGACTACTATGCTATGCTGCTGAGCTGCCGCAACAGTTCCAACACTGCCCAGAATATCCTGCGCAACGGAAAGTGTGCCATCAATTTTGTGGATGACAGGCCCAAAACATTTGCTGAGTGTGTCAAGCTCTCCTGGCCCGGCGACAAGCCCGAGGACAAGATGCCGGGTTGCAAATTTGAACTTGAAAAAGGACAGGCAGAGGGCGAGCGCCCTATGGTGCTGACCGACGCGATTCAGGTTATTGAATGTACATGGGTTCGGGAACTGGACGGCGCTGAGAACGACAAGGCAGGCATCACCACCGGCTATGAGCCGCCCTACCACGATTTTAACGGCATTACCAGCAAATTCGGTGCACACTTTATTTTGAAGATCGACAAGATTTTGATGAAGAAAAAGTATTCCGATGCCATTATTAACGGCGTTCGCGCCAAAGATTTCCCAAACTTGCCTGTTGATTATGGCTACCGGGACAGTAAAAACTTCTGGTTCCACCGCAAAACCCGGATGCGTGCAGAGCTGCTGCCTATGCGCAAGCAAAGCCTGGATTCTGTTCGTTATGCCGCTGATCGGGCAGATGACAAGGTCAAATTCACCGACGATGCGCTGGAAATGATTCTCAATGTACCTCGGGTATTCCTGCCGCTGGTGCTGAAAGGCTGCGTGGAGTGGGCAAGAGAAAATAGTTGTGAATTGATTACCGCTAAGGAAATGCAGATTATTAATGACAAGCGGGCAAAAGAAAAAAACAAGAAATAATTCCCCCTTTTGCAATCCGCAACACAGGCCTTTGATCATAGCCACCGGCACACACACGGCCGGTGGCTTTCTTTTTACATGAAGACTAACTATTCAATCCCCGGCAGGATTTTTCATATGTTGCCCAAAGGGGGTATGGGTGTTGAAATACGGTTATAAAAATGATACAATCAAACAAAACTGGAAGCGTGGGATTTATGAAACGAATAGAATGGATCGATTCACTGAAAGGGTTTGGTATTTTTTGTGTTACGCTTGGCCATCTTGCTTGCAATTATTTCATAGAAACGCATATATACTCTTTTCATATGTTTTTGTTCTTTTTCCTGTCCGGCTTTTTGCATAACCATTCTCAAGGGAATGTCAAAAAGTTTATTGCGAAAAAAACGAAAACAATATTGGTTCCGTTTTTATTATGGAATTTACTTTCTTGCCTTGTTGGATTGCTGTTAGGCAAGTCTGTTTATGAGTCTGTACGTTTATTTTTTGTGCTTGATGGCGTAATGTGCTGGAATGGACCTATATGGTTTTTGCTGCAGTTATATATTGTAACGATCATATACTTTTTTGTGGAAAAGTATATCCCCTACGGCAAGTATTTATCCATACCGATCTTATTTGTCCTATGGATTTTTATATCAGAGAATAACATCTTTTTGAAGCTCAATATCCTGCCTGTTTGCTTGCTGTTTTATATCTTGGGTAATCTTTTCAGGCAAAGTTACAGTAGGTTTAGCAAAGCATTTGATCGCAAACACAAACCCCTCTTTCTCGCCGCGCTTTTGCTTATCTGCGGTAATATATTATTCGGAATTGTGTTGAATAAGCGAATTACATTCACAGGCGCGGATTTCGGTAATGTATTTTATTGCTGTTTAGCCGCCATTTCAGGTATCCTATTTTACCTTATCCTGTTTCAAAAAGTACCTTTTTTGAGAACGAACAGAATATTCATGTATCTGGGGAAAAACTCTTTAATTATCATGGCAACGCAATATTGGTTCTTTACATTATATGACGCAATATCAGAACGGTTATTTGACTTTAGCCTATGGGCGTACAGAAATACATTTAAGGCATTGATCGTTTGTATTGTGACGATCCTATTCATCTGTGCCATAATAGAATTTTTGAGAAAAATCAGTGTTGGTAATGGCCGTTTGAGGAAAATATGTGCTTGGTTTGGAATCAATCTGTCAAACCAAGCGTAGTATCATTGTGTTATCATTTTACAGCGTATGGTGGTTTTATGAAAAAGCTTTTCGAAAAACACGAAACATTATTTTGCATGCTGCTGATCACTGTGTACATAGTCGTCAATTCCGTCTGTGTTCAGAATTTCGGTTTCACCGGCAGCGTCAGCTTTTTGGTGAATACATTGCTGTCTTTGGGTTTGATCGGACTGGTGCTGCTGCTGAAAAAATCCGCCTATTATGGCTTTGTAAAGGTCCGGAATTTGAAACAGTACTTGTATTTTGTTCCGCTTGCTTTGATGGTGACGGTGAATTTGTGGGGCGGTATTGACACCGATCATTCGGCAGAGGAAATCCTGTTTCATATTCTGACGATGCTCAATATCGGCTTTATTGAAGAGCTGATTTTCCGGGGCTTTTTATTTAAAATGATGGCAAAAAGTAATCTAAAAAGTGCCATGATCGTAAGTGCTGTTACCTTTGGCATTGGCCATATTGTCAATCTGTTAAATGGCGCGGAGCTGCTTCCGACCCTTATGCAGATCTGCTATGCCACCGCAACGGGATATTTATTTGTGCTCCTTTTCCACAAAAGCAAATCCCTGATCCCCTGTATCATAACCCATTGCCTGGTCAATGCCCTTTCCATATTCAGCGTGGAAAATATGGTGTCTGTATATATTGCGCCTGTATTTTTGACGGTCCTTCCCCTTGCCTATGCGGTCTATATCCATAAACAAATCAAACAATAGCCTAAAAGACGAAAGACAGGGAACGGTTCACACAAACCGTTCCCTGTCTTACTGCGCCTCCGGAACATATTCCGCAATATCCTCCAGGGAGCAATCCAAGAAAGCACACAGCTTATTCAAGGTTTTGGTTTCCATATTGTCATTGGCCTTCAAGCGGCGGACGGTCTTGCTGTCGATACCGCACTGCTCCCGGAGCTGATAGGTAGAAACCTTCTTGCTCTCCATGGTTTTCCAAAGCTTATCAAATTTGATCATTGCCATAACCCCCTTGCTTGACAGAAATTATTATGGGGGTTATAATCTTTTTTATTAAGGGGATATAATCCCCATACGAAGAAAGAGGGCAGCAATATGGATCATTCTGTGCAAGGGCATATACAGCGATTAAGTTCAGAGGAATTGGAGACTTTTTTACAGCGGTGTATGCTGTTGAAAGAATGGGACAACTACTGCCACATCGTACCACAAATCCTTGAAACCCTGGAATTACGCAACCATTCTGTTCCCCAAACAATCCTGAAATCATGGGAAACACACCTGAACGAAAAAAATGCAGCTTCTGTTTCTGAGGTTACATAGTACACATTGCAGCGCAAGTGATGCATTGCCCTTAGTGCGTGAATTTGCCGCAGGATCACTGCGCCTCCGGAACAATATTGACAGGCACGCCACCGGCACAGCAATTCAAAATTCAGGCCGTTTCCTTTCTGTATTGATTTTTTATCACAAAACCCATATAATTTGAGTTGAGCAACCGGTGATGAAAACAATGGGCTGCTTCTAAAAAAAGATAACCGCATTTGGAGTTAATTCTCCTTGTGACAGATCACACGCTAAGAAGGTGACGGTATGAACGTATTGATCGCAATTGATTCCTTCAAGGGCAGCTTGTCCTCTTTACAGGCTGGCAACGCCGTAAAGGATGCTGTTTTACGATTGGATAACCACGGGGACGTGGTGGTCAGGCCCCTGGCGGACGGCGGTGAAGGCACTGTGGAGGCCCTGGCGGAAGGCTGCGCCTCTGAGATGATCGAATTAACGGTGACCGGCCCTGTGTGCAAACCGGTGGCTGCCAAATACTGCATTTTGAAGGACACCCATACCGCCGTGATCGAAATGGCCTCTGCCGCGGGGCTTCCCCTGATTTCCCCGGAGGAACGCAATCCCCTGGAAACCACCACCTTCGGTGTCGGCGAGCTGATCAAAGACGCAATGGGCAGAGGCTGCCGCAGATTTATTGTGGGCATTGGCGGAAGTGCCACCAATGACGGCGGAACGGGGATGCTCCGGGCCTTAGGCTACGATTTTTTGGATCGCAACAACGACCCCATTGCTTTGGGTGCCAAAGGTCTTCAAGCTCTGCACTGCATCAAAACAGACCGGGTTTTACCGGAGCTGCAGGACTGTCAGTTCCAAATTGCCTGTGATGTCACCAATCCGCTCTGCGGTGAAAAGGGCTGCAGCGCGGTGTTTGGTCCCCAAAAGGGCGCAACCCCCGCAATGATCCGGGATATGGACACCTGGCTGAAAAGCTACGCAGAGCTTGCCAAAACCGTTTCAGACAAAGCCGACAAGGACTACCCGGGGACCGGTGCTGCAGGCGGCCTGGGATTTGCTTTTTTATCCTTCACCAATGCCGCCTTAAGATCCGGAGTTGAGATCATATTGGATGAGCTCAATATGGAAGAAGACATCCGAAACGCCCACATCGTTGTCACAGGCGAAGGACGGCTGGATTCCCAAAGCGTTATGGGGAAAGCCCCCATTGGGGTGGCAAAGCTGGCGAAAAAATACGGCAAACGGGTGATCGCTTTTTCCGGCTGCGTAACCGATGACGCCGAGATCTGCAACGACCACGGCATTGATGCCTATTTCCCCATCTTAAGAGGCATCACCACCCTGGAAGCTGCTCTGGACCCCACAAACGCCTGGCAAAATCTCTCCGCCACGGCCTATCAGGTCTTCAGGCTGTTGCTTTAAAACACAGGAATAATACAGACTTTGTAACGAAACCTCCTTTTCACGATCTTATGAATAGGAGGTGCGATGACTATGAAACGAATCATTGCTTTTATTTTAATTGCTGCCATGGTTATGATACTGGCAGGTTGCTCGGCAGAAACATACAAAAGGGGGATTTTTAATCTCGTTGAAAAAAACTACGATACTATTGTAACAGCCTGTGAACAAAAAGATAGAGAGGCACTTCTTGCAATCGACGGCATTACGGAGGTCAAGATCGTTGCCGGATACGTTTTGGTTTACTGCACAGGTACAGGTATCGTAACCTCTTCCCAGGATTATGGGTTCTATTACTCTCAGAAAAACACGCCCGTTACGGTTGACTGTAATTTGGATATCGAGTGTTATGCCGCAAATCTGTCACCGGAGGGAAAGGGATATCAATGTACCGCACACCACAATTATTTTTACACCGAACACATAAAAGGGAATATCTATTTTTACAGTAATGCGTACTAATGTTCTCTTTTCGTCCACTGCTACGCAGGCTGCGATCTATTTGCGTTACAGAGCGAAACGCCTCCGGCTGGGCCGGAGGCGTCAGAGTGTCAAAAAAGTACCTTTTCCGAAAATGCGTGTCATTCCGAGGAGCGAAGCGACGTGGGAATCCGTTCCTAAAAGTATATGTTTTACCTAAAAAATAAGCAAAAACGGTTTTTTTGAGAAACGGATTGCCACGCCAGTGTGCGCACTGGCTCGCAATGACAGGGGTTTTTGACAGACTGACGCCTCCGGCTGGGCCGGAGGCGTTTGACTTATTGGATTAAGATTTCCAAAAATACCGCACAGGGGGTTGCAGGACAGGTCAGGCGAATTCCGTCCTCGCAGACTGCAAGCTGTACAGCGGTTTTTGTGGGGTACGCGATTTTGGCATCGGCAACGGTTTCCGCAATGGGTACAAGCAGTTCCCTGTCCCCTTGCAAATTCCATGCCGCCAAATAGATCCGGTTGCCGTTTTTCAGGCCTGCGCAGACCGTCCGGTCTCCAAACCGGGCAAAATCCATGGGGAAATAGGGCGTTGCGGTCTTTTTCATATCCGACAGGGTGTTGTAATATTCCACGCCTTCCCGGATCAAATCCATCTGCTGCTCATTCAGATAGTCCAAATGGCTGGCAAGGTGCATCCTGCCTAATAAGCTGCTCACCATATTGATCACTATGCGATCGTCGGATACGTCCTCACCGGTTACGCAGTCCGATGCCACAGGATAGCTCCAAACCGCCGCCTGCTCCGGCAGCACTGCCGCCAGGATATTACCGGCAATATAGGGATAGCGTAAGTAGTCTGTCTGATCGGAGGTGGAAACCAGGCTATAAGCAGAAAGGGTTTGATAGTCCATCCGCATACCGCCGGAGGCACAGCCTTCAAATATCACATCCGGATATTTGGCGATCATCTCCCGGATCCAATCCAGAAAAGCGTTTGCCGCTTCTTCCAGGCCTGCGCCGGGATTTTCGGCGTTCCGGTCTGTGCCAATGCCGCAGTCCTGATTGTAGTCGCACTTAATATACTGCGCGCCGTAATCCTCCACCATCCGGCGGATCGTCTCGGTCATATATGCCCGGACCTTAGGGTTACGGTAGTCAAGAAAATGCCGGTTCATCACCGCAAGGCGCTTGCCGTGCCGTTGGAAGAAGCAGTCATCATCATAGTGATCCAGCATCTGCTGACACTGTACGCCGATGATCTCCGGCTCGATCCACAGGCCCGGCTTCATTCCCAGACTGCGGATATAATCCGTGGTTTTCCGGACCCCCTCCGGGAACCGGGCGTGGCTCTCGTTCCAGTGGCCCACAAAGGGGTAGACCTTGTCGCCGTCCTCTTCGTTGTGCCAGCCACAGTCAATGACATAGTATTCAACGCCGGTTTTGGCAACGATGGGGGCATATTTTGCGGTATTTTCCGCCGTGGGGCTGTCCCAGGACAGGTGCATATACTCGTTAAAAATGGTGGGCAGGCTGCTGTCCGCGGGGCTGATGCCGGCAATGTGGCGGCGGTAGCGTGTCATATTGCCGATCACATCGTTCAAATTCTTGCCAAAGGCCAATGCGGCACAGGGGGTGGTGTAGCTCTGCCCCGGCTGCAAGGTCTTGAACCAGCCGCCAAAGGGATAGTTAGGACCTCCCAAATACAGGTAGTATTTGCCGGCTATATCCGACAGCTCATAATACCAGGAGCTGCTGCTCTCAATTTGAAACATCAGGAAACTACCCTTTTCTCTGTCCTCCAAAATGCCCATAGGCAGCATTTCCTTGGTGGACCAGCTTCCGATATTGCAGCCGCTGACCCGTTGCTGAGAGTCACTGGCACCGCCGTACAGCCCCCTTTCCCGGAAATTCTGCGTCCGGGGCTGACATTCTGCGTGGTGGCTTTGTAGAAAATCCGTAAAGCGTATATTCTCCGGCTTCTGCTTGTCACCTATACCGGCGATACAGACCGAAGATATCTCCTCAACTACCAAGGGAGCATCGGTGATGTTGGTCACCACCGTATAGGCCCGGACCGCATTGGTATCGTCATAGCTTTGTATCACTGTTTGCGCACGGACATTGGGACTTTCCTGCACCACCGTCAAGGTATTGCCGATAACACTGTGGGTTTTATAGACAAGCCGCGCAGACTCCGAGGATCTGACCAATTTGGCACCCATATGGGTATCCTTGTTTTCTCCTGCGATCTGCACCTGCACAAATTCGCTGTTCAAGCCTGCAAAGCGATCTGCTGTTTGCAGCCTGATTTTGTTTTCATCCGTGGTGAATGTCAGATTTTTAAAATGCAGCATAGATATTTCCCTCCGTGGGCATAGTCTTTACAGTGGTTTTTTTCATTTTATATCAGTAAAACAGAAAAATCAACTTTTAAAAACCCAGTGGCGGTGAGTCTTCTCCGCCACTGGGTTTTGTCTTTTTAAAATTCCGGTTCGTAAACCTGGCTCCGCTTTTCCCAGGCGATCTTCCGCACCTGAATATCCCGGATCTTCAATGCTGTGGAATAGGGCGAAAAGCCCACATGACCGCCGCAAATGGGATCCGAGTCGATCAGCTCCTGCACCAGCACGCCGTCGGCAAACAGGAAGCAGTGGCCATCAATGGCACCGGTGAGGATCTCCACCTCCGTACCGGGGGTATATTGGTACAAAGAGGTCAGGGAACGCATTTCCTCCTCCGGAAAGCGCTCAATGCCGCTTTTATTCTCATACCAGCCGTTCAGGCCCACCACATAGGATTTTTTCAGATAGTTTACCGAATCATCCCAGGTGGTACAAAATACCGCATTCAAATCCCGGGTGGCAGGCAGGACTGTTGCCATTTTAAAGCGCATCATCACATTATCCTGAAAGCACTGCTTACTCAGCAGGATGCCGCCGAAATTTCCCGGCTCACTGCCAATGAGATAGCCGTCCCGGCAGGACCAATGTCCCAGCTTGGCATCCCAGATATCCTGCCAGTTTTCATCCGGCTGATAGTCCAGCAAAATTTCAGACTGATCCCAAAGGATCTTCTTTCCCAACAGTAAAATTTCCTTTTCCATAGTGTTCTCCTTTATTTTCTCTGATAACCGGTCCACATCCGCACCGTGGTGCTGACCACCAAAATACCGGCAGCCATCACACCGGCGGTCGCCAGGGTATTCATGCCGTATTGGGCCGCCAGTGCCATATCACCCCGGATGGCGTACAGCGCCGTATAGTAAATACCTGCGCCGGGAATCAGCGGCAGCAGGGATATCACCAAATAGGAAATGGCCGGATACCTACGCACCCTTGCCATCGCTTCCGAAAAAACCGCAGCGGCGCAGGTGGCAAGAAAACAGCACAGCAGGCTGTCGCAGCCCAGAGCCTCTGCCGCGCAATATACGCCCCAGGTAACCGCACCGCCCAGTGCGCACAGCAGCTTTCCCCGGCCGTGGATATTGAACACGATGACAAATCCGGCACAGGCAGCAAAGCTGACAACACAGGTAACCCACGGGTTGTGGGATACAGCCTCCATCTGCCGGGGCAATTCCCATAAGGTATCCACAAAAGTCCAGGCGGCACCGGTTCCTAAGGCCACTGCCACTGCGATCAAAAGTGCCTCCACCACCCGGTTCACGCCGGAGTTGGTGTCACCGTAAATCATATCTCGCATGGCATTGGTAAACAGAAGGCCGGGCACCAACAGCATCAGCGTTCCGATCACCGATGCGTCCACGTTGGGAAGCCAGCCCAGTGCGCTGATGCCGTAGGCAAGAACGGCGATCAAAAAGGCGGCAGCGATTTTTTGGAAGAACACATTGGTCTTCAGCTTTCCCATAAAACGCTCCGCTACCCCCAGCAGCAGACCGCACACAGCGGCACAGGCCGAATCCAGCACACTGCCGCCAAAGAAAATGCAGAAACCCCAGGCCACCAGAATATATCCCAGCAGAACCACCGGCAGCTTGTAATGCTTTCGCTTTTGTTCGGTTTCCTGCAGCCACTGCATAGCCGTTTCCAAATCCGGCTTTTGGGCGCAGATGCGACGGCCTAAGTTGGAATACTGCTCCACCGCATCCAAGTCATTTCCCTTGCGCTCCATACGGCAAAGCTGGGTCATGGGCGGCTGCCCCGGGATGACAATGGTAATGATCAGGCTGTTGGGGACGGAATACACCCGGGAGTCCACGCCATAGGCGCTTAAGATCCGGTTCACGCTTTCCTCCACCCGGTAGGTCTCTGCGCCGCCCATGGCAATACCGCAGCCGATCCGGGATACCAGCTCCATTAATAATGTATCGTTCATATATAGCACCTAACCGGCCACGGGTTTCCGTGGCCGGTTTACAGTTATTAAATGCCCTTCTGCATCTCGTCGATGGATTCCAAAATGGCATCTGCCATGTAATCCAACTGCTCCTGGGTCAGGCCGTAGATGGGGAAATGGGTGAACCGGCGGTCAAAGACCTCCTCGGTCACCGGGCAGGTAGCGGCAATGGCTGCCTCATCATAGCCACGCTCCTTCAGCACCTCAAAGCGGTACAAAGGACCAAAGTGGGCGATCTCCGTAACACCCTTCTGTGCCAGCTTCTTCTTGAACAACTGCACATCACCGCCTGCCTTCTCAGGATCGATGATCACGCTGTAAAGGTGGAAGGTGGGCTTGATCTCGTCATTACCCAGATCCTGGGGGATCAGCGCATCACAGCCGGACAGACGCTTTGTCAGATAGGCTGCTGCCTGTGCACGGGCTTCCAAAATCTTGTCGTAACGGGAAAGCTGCAACTGCAGGCCCAGGCCCTGAATCTCTGTGGTGGAGAAGTTGGTGGCAACAAAGCTGCTGCCATCCTTGCCGGGAATGGAGCACACATCATACAGCCAGTTCTTGATTTGCTTGGAGAAGTCTGCACCCAGGAAACGGGCACGCTTCATCTCGGGACGGAAATCCTTGATGGTGGTGGTGAGAATACCGCCCTCACCAAAGGAGGTCATATTCTTCACTTCGTGGAAGGAGTAGGCACCAAAGTGACCGATGGTACCCAGCTTCTTGCCCTTGTACTCACCGCCAAAGCCGTGGGCAGCGTCCTCCAAAACGATGATGCCGTGCTTCTCTGCCAGCTCCATAATGGCATCCATGTCCACAGGATAGCCGCCGATATGTACCGGCACGATCATCTTGGTCTTATCGGTGATCTTCTTGGCAACATCCTTAGGGTCGATGTTCAGGGTCACCGGGTCCACGTCGGCAAACACGATCTTACAGCCGATGGACAGGGGGTATGCCATGGTAGCAGCAAAGGTGATGGCAGGCACGATCACCTCGTCACCGGGCTGCAGACCCACATACTTGGAAGCGATTTCAAAGCCTGCGGTGCAGTTGGTCAGGAACACACAGCCCTCGGTGTTCAAGAACTCGTCGCACATTTCCTCAGCCTTGGCCACCTCAGCGTCCAAAGACAGCTTTGCAGGAGGCTCAGAGACCTGGTCCAAAGCATAGACCTTCTCTTCCACAGCCTTCATGGCTGCATCATATTCTGCGCCCTCGCCCTTCATCAGGAAGCGGACGATGGCCATCAGGTCCTGGGCGTTGTAGTTTTCGCCCACTGCTGCCCAAGGCACCTTGGTCTCACCGGTATTGTAACGAAAATCAGAAGCTTTCTTTGCCATTTTTTGTTCCTCCTTTAAAGTGTTACGGTTACTTTTTCATCATTGGATCGATATGCCGCTTCCATAATGCGCTGGACCTGAACCGCCTGACAGGCAGGCACCTCCAGTGCAGCACCGGTCAGCAGAGAATTGGAAAAGCTCTCAATTTCTCTTGCATAGGCATTGCCGAATTCCACTTCGATGCTCTGTCCCTCGGCCTTATTGGTATCCTGCTGGGCAACATAGCCGCCCTGCTCCCCTAAGAACATGGCATCCAAGGTGCCGCCATCCTCCTGACCGATGACACCGTAGCCTAAAAGTCTGCCCCGGTCACCAAAGATCTCGATGCGCCATTTGGCAGCCTCATCGGGGACATTGAAATTGGACTGGACCACGCACTGACAGCCGTTTTCCATCCGCATCAGCACCGTGGAGCTGTCCTCCACCTCATAGTGGAAGGAAAGGGTGTCGTGGAAGGCGGCCACATCCTTTGCGTTACTTTGCAAAATATACTGCATCAGGTCGATGCAATGCACGCCCATATCCATCATGGCACCGCCACCGGAGGCAGCCTTTGTCTGCCGCCAGGCACCGGGGATATCCGGATACCAGCAGGTAAACTGGGCATAGCCGGAAACCGGCTTGCCGATCTTGCCCTCTGCGATCGCCTTCTTCATGGCCTGCACATAGGAGCCAAAACGCATCATCAGGCCTGCGGCGATCTTCACGCCCTTGCTTTCGCAGTAATCCACGACCTTCTGACCTTCTTCAGCGGTCATAGCCAAAGGCTTTTCGATCAAAATATGCTTACCGGCATCGGCTGCCATCATGGCTTGCTTGGCATGAAGTACCACGGGAGATGCAATATATACCGCATCCACCTCCGGGTCTGCCAGCAGATCCGCTTCATTATCATAAGCCTTTTTGCAGCCCCACTTGGCACGGCACTTTTCCGCCAGCTCCATATTGATCTCCATCACGGCAACCAGCTCGGCGTTGCTGCAGAGCATCATGCCGGGAATGGTTCTGCGGTCGGCAATGCCGCCGGCACCGATCACGCCCCAACGAATTTTTTGATTCATATTTATTCTCCTTATGGTTTCACCAGTGTCAGGATATCTGCCACGGGACGAAGTACCTCCAGTCCGGAGGACGGACTGTTCAGAATTTTCATTTCGCCACCGGAGGCTTTTCCCATCAAAATGGTGGAATGTCCGCCGTCTAAATTCAGCACACTGCGGATCGGCACATCCAGATCCAAAAATACCTGCAAAAGATCGGCATAAGTCGCGCCCACCGTTGTTTCCGAACGGCCATCCACACACACCAGCACCAGGCCGCCCTCATCAGTAATGGCTACCGCCGTTCTGGGCTCCACCGCCGGTGATGAGTGGGGGCACAGCTTGTGCTCACGCATCAGCCATACACCGCCGCCAACGGCCTGATACAATTTGCCCTTGTAGGTGCTCTCATAGCCCTCCAGGTCCGACATAACATACTCGCCGTCATGGGTTACCCCAAACCAGTTGTCGCCGTAATGCTCTACCTTGTTGGGCTCTTTATGGACCACGCCGTCAATGATCTGTGCGCCGTAGGTGGTCTTGTCGCCGTTGTTGAAAAAGTGGAAAAAGTCAGCGTTTACCGCCGCAACCACATCTTTTCCCAAGCCCTCCATTTGGGCAACATGCTCCGGCACGGTCTGCGACTGCCCCTGGGGACTGCCCCATACTGCCGCCCTGGCAGGAGACTCCGCCGCAGCTACCACAATGTGGGTCTGCACCGGCTTGCCGTCCTCACGCACATAGTCCCTTTGCAGATAGCATACCCCTTCGCACAGCGTTTGACTGCGCTGTGCGATCAAGGACAAACCGTAGTTGGGAAGGTCCTTTCGCCAGCCATAGTCACGGCTTCTTTGGGTGTCCATTGTAATCGTCACACTGCTCATAGTCGTTCCTCTTTTGCAATCAATCCAGCTTCACAGCTTCACCCAGCCGGATGCTTTCGTATGCCGCGTTCATGGCACGAATGGAATTATAGTGCTCACGCAGGCCTACCGTGGGCTTTCGTCCGTTTCGGATGCAATGGTAAAACTCTGCTGTGCGGCGGTTCCACAGTCCGGAGCTACCCAAACCGGCACAGTAGTAATCTCCTGTGGGCACCATTTGGCTGCAGAAGGTCTTGCCGTAAAGATCGGCAACGATGGTTCCCTTTGTGCCCACAGCGGTCATAAACACCTCCACGGGCTTGGGGTTTTTCACGCCCTTACGGGGATATTCCCGCCGTTCGTTGTTGGCATAGGAGGGGTCGATGGAGAAGATCACATCGTTTTTCAGTTTTCCGATGATCCGCACCATATCCTCCGTCTGCACTTCGTCACGCAGATTGGGGGACACATCGGCATACACGGTCCCAAATTCCGAGCCGGTAATATAGCGGATCACATCAAACACATGAGGGTGATCTGCCAAAGCACCGCCGCGGAACCGATGATCGCCGGGACGCAGACTGACCCGTTTGCCGTAGCTTTCCTCCGGGTCACACATCCAGGGCCACCACCACACGGGATTGTGGGAATAATTGACCAAATTGACGGACAGCAGCTTGCCGATGGCGCCGTTTTCAATGGCCTCCTTCACCCGGTACACCGGGGCGTGATGGCGCATTTCCAGTTCCACCTGACATACCACACCGGCTTCCTCCGTCAAGCGGATCATTTCCGCATATTCGTCCATATCGAAGGTAGGCACTTTCATGGAAAAGATATGCAGACCCCGTTTGGTCGCATCCCGCACCTGCCGCATATGGCTGATATTGTCGCTGGCCAGGATCACTGCCTCCAGCTCCGGATGATTGGCATACAACTCCTCATCGGTGGAATACTGGGGGATATTTTCCAGCTTTTCCATGCCCTCTCCGCCTTCGTAGCCGGGGGCAATGGACACGGCTACCAGCTCAAACATGGGGTCATCCTTCAAAGGATAATAGCCCTTTGCGTGGCCGTGATTGCAGGAAAGGATCGCAATTTTAATTGGTTTGATCATATTTTTGCGCTCCTTTACAGCAGAACAGACTTGCCGGTTTTTCCGGACGCATACACTGCGTCGATCATGCTCAGATAGCGGATATGGTCCTCCGGCCAGGTCTCACAACTGATATGATTGGTGAAAATTCCGTGGACGGTCAGCACCGTTTCCACTTCCTCCTCACTTAAACCATACAGATAATATTCATCGTCATCATAGACCGCTGTGCCCTCTTCGGAGAAGATATACACCTGATGCTGTACGGTCATATCCGTGACCGACAGATCGTTTGCCATGCCGTGCTTGGTGATCAGCCGGTGCTGACACTGGATATGGCTGCCCGGTGCCATGGTATTGCCCAGGTCCAGGTTGGCAGTGGTGCCATCCTCCATCACCGCAATGATATTTGCGGCGTTTTCATTGACAAAAGCGGTAATTTTTTTAATTTTGCTGTGGAGAATAAACTCCGCAATATTCAGTTCCCGATAGATCAGACGATCCAGGGAAACATCACTGCCGGTAAAGGCATATACGTTTAACGCACTGTTTTCCTCCGTCTTGTTGCCGTAGGCGGCAATGTGACGGATCCGGGGATCATAGCGGTTGGTAAACAGCGGAATTCGCTTCCCGTTCCACAGGAGAGTGGGGGTGAACCCACTCTCCTGCCGGTTTTCCAGGGAGAAATCCGGAATTTCCCGTCCGCGTATCTTCAAAAGCTTTTCCACGCCTTGGCGTATATCCGTTACTTTCTCCATGTTAAAATCTCTCCGTTTCACTTCTTTTTTACAATGGCAATGGCATCAGCCACTTCACGCTCAATAGGTGTTTCGCACACCAAACGGGTCAGCTTGCCATATTCGTCCTGCGCGTGCAGGGTGGTAGAGCCGCCGCCGTCCAAATTCAGGATGCAATCCACATCCAGATCCATATCCATATAGATCTGGGCAACAAAGGCATAGTTTGCACTGGGCATGGTCAGAATGATCAGGTCGCCGCCCTTGGTGATACCCACCACGGTGCGGTAGTCAGCGCCGGTGGTAGAGAAGCAGGGCTTGCCGTTTTCCATCAGCACACGGCCGCCGCCAACACCCTGTGCCAGCGTGGTTTCGTAGGTTTCGAAGTAACCTGCCGTGTCGGAGATGACATACTTGCCGTCTGCCGTCTGTGCGAACCAGTTGTCTGTATTGTTGGGATTTTCCTCAGAGGGTTCTTTCTTCACATAGCCGTCCACGATCTGCAGACCCCAGGGAATATAGGTCATGGTGGTATTCAGATCATAGAAGCCAGCATTGGTGATGGCCAGGACTTCATAGCCGTCCTCGGTCAGCATCTTGCCGTAATCGCCGACGGTATGCTTCTCACCGGGATTGTCCGGGTTGGTGTTTTCATCCCATGCGCCGGCTGCAACCTTCAGCTCCACCTGGGCATCAGACTCTACGATCACCGCATAACCGGTCACCTTGCCGTAACCAAAGGAGTTGTAGCTGAGCTTGCGCAGCTCTACGCCCTCGCAAAGCTCTGTGCGCTCCATGCCCTCCATGGTAAAGCCCAGGCCGGTCATATTGATGTCGTCGGTATTCCACTCGTAGCCGGAGATGGACTCCTTCAGGCCGAAGGGGAATGCGGAAGTGTCCTTCACGCTCTTCAGCCACTTGGAGATCGCCGTATCCAGGGAGGGACCGGAACCGTTAATGTAGACGCCCGGTCCGTATTCACCGTCTTCGGCGTATACGCTGTACTTATAGCCGCCGTAGCTGTTCAGGCCCTGGGTATCCAGATAAATACCCATATTGCCGTTATAGTCCTTGCTCTGCACCACAGGCAGGCTGATGCCGTACTCCTCGTAGATGGTGACAGCCAATTCCTCTGCCGTATCCAAATTGCCGGCGTTGGCAACAATGGTAAACTCCGCCAGGGACGGTTCTTCCGTCTTGGGCGCTGTGATCAGCAGCATACCGGCTACCAATACCACAGCCGCCGCAACAAAGCTGACTGCGGTCCACACATTCCATTTTCCGAAGAACGCCGCGCCAAACTTGGTATTACTCAGCAAGATCAGCACAACCACCAAAACTGCCAGGATCGCAGCGCTGATCAGCACTGCCGGCAGAATACGCTTTGCGTTGCCCTCATCCGCAGTCTGCTCACTGCTCATGGGATTTTTAGGAGCAATGGCATCATCCTGGTATACGATCTCATCCACAGGTGTCTGCATAGGCGCATCCTTCAGCGGTGTTGCATCCGCAGGCATTCTGTCTGCTTCCAGCAATCTCTCGTCTTCCTTGGGTGCAGGACCCTGGGTGCTGAACTGTGCCAGGGCCACGGTAGGATCGATCAGGGCCTGCTCCATGGGCATGCCGGTGATGCGGACCTCCACAGCGCCTGTCTTGTAGTTTTGCATGAACCGGAAGACCAGCACATACTTCACGCCGCCTTCATCCTGATACAGCAGCTTGTTTTCCTCATCCCACATAAAATCCACCAGTGCAGAGTCTTCGGATTTCGTTGTGGTGCCGGTTCCTGTGCCGTTGATGTAGATGTGATAACCGCTGGTACCGTAGGTAAACTTGTAGATGCCCTGATATTCCTTAACCGTTATGGCGTTGGATTTCTCCGTATCGGTGTACAGAGAATAGGGTGTAGTGGTGGTTACCGAACCGCCGGAGGGCGCATGGCGGAAATAGTAGCGTGTGCCGTTCAAAACCGCCGTCAAGTAGTACTTTGCGCCGTTAACCGGTGCATGGACATGGTCATTGAGCATGGGGATAGCATTGACGATCTTCTCACCGCAGATGGTGCAGATGCCGCTCTTGCTGCCGGCAGCATACTGGGTTGCCTCCCGGTCCACAGTCCACTCCGGAACCGTATGCTCGGCCTCGTATTTCCGGGCACCACATTCACATTCCTGCCAGTGGTAGATGGCGTCATAGCTCCACTTCAGGTTGTAGCTATGCTGATGGATCACCTCAAAGCGCACCACCGCCGTGTCAGCACCCAGCTCCGTTTCCGGAACGGCCAGCAAGCGGATCTCCTTTTGGTTGGTGCTTGTGTTGGTCAGACGCTTGAACGCCATCACATACTTGACATTCCCTTCCATCTGATAGAGGTTTCTGTTCACAGGATCCCAGGTAAAGTCGATCAGCGCAGCGGATGTGGTAGCACTGCTACTCAGGTCCACCTTGCCGTCCATCGCAATGGTGCTGCCGTTGACATCACCCATATAGATGTTCAGCTTCCGGGCCACGAAATAAGAGATGTTGTAGGTATTGGCATCCTCATTCCAAATAATGTCCACCTGCTGTGCGCTGTCCTTATGGGTCGTGGTGTACAGGGAGAAGGGGGTGGTATGCTCCACAGACTCTGTGCCGGACTTATCCCGGAAATAATACTTTTGTCCGTTCAGCTCGCCTGACAGATAGTAGATACCATCCGGCAAAGAGGGCGGAATTTCCTTGATCGCGGTAGCGCCGCAGACGATACACACGCCGGTTTTGCTGCCGGCTGTCGTTTCTGTAGCAGGCATTGTGATCTCCCACATAGGCACCTTGTGCGCCTCGTAGGCACTCTTGCCGCCGCACTCACAGGCAAACCAGTGTCCGCTGGTATCACTTAAGTAAGTGGTATCCGTATGGCTGTGCTCATGCAGGTTTGCCAGCACCACCGGGTATACACCCTCCTTGGCCAGCTCACTTTCCGCAACACCCAGCATGCGCCAGGCACCGATGGCTGCAAAATACTTCACAGCCAAAATGTTGTTATTGCTCAGCTTCCGCAGCACCTTAACGCCGTTCACTTCATCTACGGTGAAGGTGTGCTTTTTCAGCTCACTGCCGCTGTTGACACCGGTGTCCATGACCCCGGCATTTTCCCCTTCCACATTCACATCGTAGCAGTAAATTCTGACGATGGACTGTGTGCTGGGATTTGTATAGGTAAGCTGGAAGCCGACCTTTCCTTCCGCAGGTGCTTCCAGGGTTACCTGGAAGGCCCAGTCGTGATTGACATTATCCGTGGTCACCAAAGAATACGGCACCGTTTCCGTAACCGTACCATGGCGGAAGAACTGGATAATGCCATCCACATTGGCCGCCAAATAATAGCTGCCGCCGATTACCGGCTCGTACACCGGGGACACCTTGGTTTCGGTGCCGTGGAGCAGATGCACATAGCCGCAAACCTTACATTTTTGGGTTTGTGTGCTGTTTTCTTTGTCGAACTTCCACTTGGTGTATACATGGTCTGCAACATTGATCTTGTCGTAGCAGATATCACAATGCTGGTAGTGCTTTCCGTCGGCCTCGTACCACTTTCCGTCCTTGTTCTGACAGGTATGGGGCTTGACCTGAGAGCCGCACTTACATACCAGGTAGCCCAGCTTTTCATTGAGTACATAGCTGTGGCTTTCCTTTTCTTCCGCGATACCGCAGTCGCAGGCATGCCAGTGGCCGGTCTTGTCATAGTCATATTTTTGGGTATTCACACGATGGCTGTGCAGTTCAGTCAGCATAACCGGGTACACATCTCCGCCAGCCAGCTCGCTTTCCGGAACACCCAGGATCCGCCAGGCGTCGATGGACGCAAAGTACTTGACGACTAAAATATTGTTGTTGCTCAGCTTCCGCAGCACCTTGACACCGCCGACTTCATCCACAGTAAAGGTATGCTTTTTCAGCTCATTGCCGCTGTTGACACCGGTATCCATGACTCCGGCATTTTCCCCATCCACATTGGCATCATAGCAGTAGATCCGAATTGTGTCCTGCGTGGTGGGATTTAAATAGGTTAGCTGGAATCCAACCGTTCCTTCTGCCGGCGACTCCAAGGTTACCGGGAAGGTCCAGTCGTGATTGGCGTTGTCCGTTGCCACCAGAGAGTAAGGAACCGTTTCCGTGACCGTACCGTGACGGAAGAACTGGACAGTTCCCTTCACATTGGCGGCCAAATAATAGCTGCCGCCGATCACAGGCGCATCCACAGGGGATACCTTGGTGGTGGTGCCGTAAAGCACATTTTCATAGCGGCAAACCTTACAGGTTTGGCTCTGGGTGCCATTTTCGGTGTCATAGCGCCAGGCATTGTACTTGTGGTCTGCCACATTGATCTTGTCGTAGCAGATATCACAATACTGATAGTGCTTTCCGTCGGCTTCGTACCACTTTCCATCCTTGTTCTGACAAGTATGGGGCTTTACCGTCGCACCGCATTTACATACCTTGTAGCCCAGCTTTTCATCCAGCACATAGCTGTGGCTCTCCTTTTCTTCCGCGACACCGCAGTCACAGGCATGCCAGTGACCGGTTTTGTCGTAGGAATACTTTTGGGTATTGATCTTGTGGGTGTGAAGCTCAGAGAGCATCACCGGGTATACCTCTGCGCCAGCCAGCTCGCTTTCCGGCACGCCCAAAATACGCCAGGCATCGATGGATGCGAAATACTTGGCAACCAAAATATTTTGGTTACTCAGCTTCCGCAGCACCTTCACGCCGTTTACTTCATCGATGGTAAAGGTATGCTTTTGCAGCTCACTGCCGCTGTTGACACCGGTGTCCATAATCCCATCAGAACCGCCGGCATCATAGCAGTATATTCTGATAACAGACTGTGTGGTGGGATTGACATAGGTAAGCTGGAAGCCGGTGGTTCCTTCCACAGGTGCCTCCAGGGTCACCGGGAAGGTCCAGTCGTGATTGGGGTTGTCCGTTGCTACTAAGGAGTAGGGCACCGTTTCTGTAACGGTACCGTGGCGGAAGAACTGAACCGTACCCTTTACATTGGCTGCCAAATAATAGCTGCCGCCGATCACCGGCTCATCCACCTGGGAAACCTTGTTATTGGTGCCGTAAAGCACATTTTCATAGCGGCACACTCTGCATTTTTGGCTCTGGGTGCCAGCTTCTGCATCAAAGCTCCATGCGCCGTACTTATGCTTTGCCACATTGATCTTGGCGTAGCAGATATCACAGTGCTGATAGTGGTTCTCAGCAGAGCCGTACCACTTGCCGTCTGTGTTTACGCAATCGTGGGGCATCAGGGTAGCGCCGCAAAGACATTCCTGATAGCCGAGGGCTTCGTTCATCACATAGTTATGAGGTTCAACCGCCTGGCTCAGGCCGCAGGAGCAGGCCTTCCAGTGCCCGGCTTTGTCATAGCTGTAGCCGTCAAAGCTGTGGGTGTGGACATCTGCCAGCATCACCGGGTAAACGCCCTCATTGGCCAGTTCGCTTTCGGGAACACCCAGCATACGCCATGCGCCCACGGTCTCATTATACTTGACGACCAAAATGCTGTCGTTGCTCAGCTTCCGCAGCACCTGAACGCCGTTCACTTCATCTACGGCAAAGGTATGCTTCTTCCATTCGTTGCCGCTGTTGACACCGGTGTCCATAATGCCGTCGGAACCGCCGGCATCATAGCAGTAGATCCGTGTGGTTGCCCCGGAGGTGGGGTGCACATAGGTAAACTGGAAGCCGTCACTGCCCTCGATGGGTGCTTCCACAGTCACCGGGAATGCCCAGTTATGGTTGACGTTATCGGTCACCACCAAAGAGTAAGGCATGGTGTCCGTAACCGCACCGTGGCGGAAGAACCAAACTGTGCCATCCACATTGGCTGCCAAATAGTGGCTGCTGCCGATCACCGGCTGGCTCACCGGGGAAACCTTGGTATTTTCGCCCCAAAGGCTTTCGGTGTAGCCGCAAACGCAGCTATGGCTCTGTGTGCCGTTTTCTGCATCATAGCTCCACGGGCCAAATGTATGGTCTGCCAAATTGATCTGCTTGTGGCAAATGCCGCAAAGCTGATAATGCTTGCCGTTCTCCTGATACCATACGCCGTCGGCGCTTTCGCAATCGTGAGGCTGCACGGATACGCCGCACTGACAAACCTCATAGCCCAGAGCTTCATCCATTTGGAAGCTATGGGTTTCCGGGGTGCTGGTGTAGCCGCAGTCGCAGCGCTTCCAGTGTGCGTTTCCATCATACTCGAAGGAAGTACCAAAGCTGTGGGTATGGGCCTGGGCCAATACGACCGGGAAAACGCCCTCACTGTCCAGCTCGCTTTCAGGAACGCCCAGCATCCGCCATGCGTCTGCCGAAGCAAAGTACTTCAAAACCAGAATATTGTTGTTGCCCAGTTTGCGCAGCACCTTGACACCGTTTACTTCATCGACAGTAAAGGTGTGCTTTTCCAGCTCCTTACCAGTGTTGGTGCCGGTATCCATAATGCCGTCGGAGCCGCCTGCGTCGTAGCAGTAGATCCGCAGCAGCATATCGTCCGAGGGACGCACCACGGTGATCTGGAAGCCTGTGTCACCGGAAACAGGCGCTTCCAGGGTGACCTGCCGCAGGCTGGCGTGGTTAAAGTCTGTGGTGGTGCTTAAGGAATAGGGATTGGTCTCCGCTACGCTGCCCTGCAGCACGAAATAGCGGATCACGCCGTTTTGGTTGGCGACCAAATAGTAGCTGCCGCCCACCACGGGCTCTGCCACCGGGGACACCTTGTTTTGTGTTCCCAGAAGGATTTGGCTATGGTTACAAACAGAGCAGGCCCGCTCCTGAGTGCCCTTGACCGTATCGAACACCCATTGGCCATAGGTATGGATTTCTTCCTGAATACGCTTTCCGCACAGGCCGCAAAGCTGATAATGCTTTCCGGCTTCCTCATACCAGACTCCGTCGGAGCTTACACAGTCGTGATTTTCCAGGGATGCGCCACAGGAGCAAACCAAATAGCCCAGGGTCTCATCCATGATATAGCTGTGTTTTTCCACGGTAGTTGCATAACCGCAGCTACAGCCCTTCCAGTGTCCGTTTTCGTCATATTCATAGGCTTCACCCAATTGATGGGTGTGGGCCTCCACCAGCACAGCCGGGTAAACGCCCGCATTGGAAAGCTCGCTTTCCGGAACGCCCAGCATACGCCATGCGCCCTTGGTCTCGTTATACTTGACCACCAGCACATTGTTGTTGCCGATTTTGCGCAGCACCTTGACGCCGTTCACTTCATCGATCGTAAAGGTGTGCTTTTCCAGATCGCTGCCGGCGTTGGTGCCGGTGTCCATAATGCCGTCAGAGCCGCCTGCGTCATAGCAGTAGATCCGCAGCAGCTTATTGTCCGACTGACGGATCACCGTGATCTGGAAACCGTCCTCGCCGGAAGTCGGGGCCTCCAGTGAGATCTTCTGCAGTGCGGCGTGGTTAAAGTCTGTGGTCGTGCTCAGGGAATAGGGATTGGTTTCTGTTACGCTTCCCTGCAGCACAAAATAGTGGATCACGCCCTTTGCATTGGCGGCCAAATAGTAGCTGCCGCCCACCGCAGGCTCTGCCACCGGGGACACCTTGTTATCTGTTCCCAACAGGGTATCCGCATAGTTGCAGACAGAGCAGCTACGGCTTTGGCTGCCCATCTGGGCATCAAAGCTCCAACTGCCATAGGTGTGGCCGCTCTCGTTAAAGGGTTTGCCGCATCCGTCACAGAGCTGATAGTGCTGCGTGGCAGAGGCATACCATTTGCCGTCCTCGCTGGCACATTCGTGGGGCTTTTGATCCGCACCGCACTGACAGACAGCATAACCCAAAGCCTCGTCCAAAACGAACTCGTGGTCCTCCGGCTCCTGGGCCGCGCCACAGGCGCAGCTTCTCCAGTGTCCGTCCTCGTTATAGGCATAGGCAGAGTCAAAGCTGTGGGTATGTACCTTGACCAGCATTGCCGGGTAAACGCCCGCATTGGAAAGCTCGCTTTCCGGCACGCCCAGCATACGCCATGTACCCTTGGTCTCGTTATACTTGACCACCAGCACATTGTCGTTGCCGATTTTGCGCAGCACCTGAACGCCGTCTACCTCATCGACAAAGAAGGTATGGCGGTTGAGATACTTGGCAGTATTGGTGCCTGTATCCATAACGCCCCTGTTGCTGCCGTCGGTTTTGACATCGTAGCAGTAAATTCTTGTCAGCGTTGAGCCGTTGTAGAAGGAAAGCTGAAAACCGGTAGTACCTTCCACCGGTGCTTCCGGAATGATCTGCTTGATGCCGGTATGGGACAGATCCGTTGCGGTATGCAGGGAATAGGGCACTGTGTCTGTAACAGAAGCACCTGTCACAAAGAAGTGGACCGTACCGCCTGCATTGGCAGCCAAATAGTAGCTTTCGCCCACCACCGGGTCAGTCACCTGAGAAACCTTTGTATTGGTTCCGTACAGGATGTCTTCATAGCCGCATACGGTACAGCTCCGGCTTTGCATACCCTTTTGGGTATCAAATTGCCAGTCGCCGTAGGTATGGGCTGTCTTATCTACATGGTAATCGCAGGAACAGGTTCCCCAGTGCTGTGCGCTGTCATACTGCAGCGTATGCACATGGTCCGGCGTTTCTGTTCCTTCAGCCTGAAAACACGGCGCCAAAACATTGATCAGCAGGATCAGCGCCATGATAATACTGAATGTTTTCTTGAAATTCATATGATTCTCCTCGCATCGTTAAGCAGGGAATACCTTCTATGGCGGGGTCAAAGCCCCGCCATAGTTTTATTGATTAGGGTTTCTCCACGATTGCGATGGCATCGGCAACCTCACGGGGCAGCCAGCCGTCATCGCCCAGGATCTTTGCCTTGGGATAGAAGGTGCCGGGAACATACATAGCAGTGGATCCGCCACCGTCCAGGTTCAGGACGGTGATGATCTCCATATCCAGGCCTTCAAAAATGCCGCAAATATCGCTGTAGGTTGCATCTTCCACTGCAACCAGGACCAAATCTCCATCGGCATTTACGCCTACCGCAGTACGGTAGTCTCTGGAAGAACTGATATTCTGTGCAACGCCGTCGATCATCAGCATACGGCCGCCGCCGACACCCTGCTGGACATTGCCCTTGTAGGTTGCCTCGTAGCCTGCGGTGTCGGAGATCACATACTTGCCGTCCTTGGTCATACCAAACCAGGTATCACCGTAGTACTTGCCGGAGTCCACACTGGAAGTGGTGGGCTCCTGCTTTACCACGCCGTCCACGATCTGCATACCGTAGGGCAGATAGGAGCCGGTGGCGTTCAGGTCAAAGAAGCCGCCGTTGGTCATAGCCAAAACGTTGTAGCCGCTGCTTTGCAGCTTTCTGAAGTAGCTGGAAACGGAGGAAACATCGGCAGGGTTGTCGCCATTGGTGTTTTCATCCCATGCGCCTGCGGCAACCTTCAGCTCCACATTGGCATCGGACTCCACAACCACTGCATAAGCATCGATATCACCGTAACCGGCAGCGATATACACGATATCCTGCATGGTTACGCCCTCGTAAAGCTGGCTGCCGGTCATCTGCTTGATGCCGCCTGTGTAGGTGTTGATGATGTAGTCCTTGGCAGCCAGATAGTAGTTGTACATTGCCTGTGCCAGGGACTTGGTAGTCTCGGCCACACCGGCCTTATTGTACATTCTGCTGACATACACCAGGGGACTGTACTTCACTGCCAGGCTGTTGGTGCCGTCGGTCACCACACAGCTCAAAGTGTCGGCCATATCCTGGGGATTGATGCCTGCAACCTCAATGTAGTACATACCGTTGCCGGCCACGGGCTCATAAACGTTACCGTTAACCAGGAAGGTCAGGCCTTCCACGCTGTCTGCGGTGAAGTAGAAACGCACAGCAGTTCTGGTCTTGTGCAGCAAGGATGCGCCGTAGAAGGAAACACCATCCAGTTCATCCAGCAGCTCCAGCTCTGCGTCTGCAGGCTCAGACAGGGTCACCTCAATGCCATTGCCTGCCAGGTCATCCAAATTCAGCTCGAAATAGTTCTGTGCGGCACTGCCGTATACCAGCATATAGCGCACCAGGTTCTTCACGGCATCGGTGTACTCACCGGCCAGGATCACATCCGCATAGCCACGGACAGAGTAGGTCTTTTCTGCTGCATAGCCGTTGACAACGATAGCGATCTCGGAGGTCATCTGTGCCGCGGCCAGCTCAATGGTCACATTGTAGGTGCCGTTGCCGTTATCCTTCATGGTCACAGGCACTTCGGCTCCGTCCACTGTGACAGCAACCGTATCGCCCTTGGCCAGTGCCAGCACAAAGTTGACACCGATGTTGTCGCTGAGGGTGATGTTCCATGCGCTGACGGTAACCGGTGTTTCCACAGTCACAGTTGCGCCACAGACGGTACATACGCCGCTCTTGCTGCCGGTTGCAGTCTCGGTGGGGGCTGTGATGACTGTCCAGGACTCTACCGTGTGCTCGTCCTTATCCTGATAGCCGCAGCCGCAGTTTTTCCAGTGATAGTCGTTATCGGTGCTGTAAGAAGCATCCAGGTTGTGAACGTGGCCGGTCAGCTTCACGGGGTAGCAGCCGTTTTCCGGAACAGCATCTGCTTCCGGTACAGCGGTGATCCGCCACTCGGTGGCAGACTCAACCACAACGCTCTCGCCGGAGTCAGCATCGGTGCCCTTATAGGTTGCATCCATCTGCTTCAGCACGAGAACATACTTTACACCGTCTTCCACATGATAGAAGCAGCCGTTTTCATTGTCCCACAGGCACTCGGTACGGGCAATGTATTTGGCATCGTCGGAAGCGCCATTGAAGGTGGTGATACCCACATCAATGTCGTCATCGGAGCCCTCGTTATTCACATACAGGGCACGGGCCTTATCTGTGGTAGTCGTCAAAATATAGGTGTTTTCGTTATAACCGGCTACCACCTTGATCTTGCCGATCGCTCTGTGGCAGGGATCGTTGGTGCTGTACAAAGAGTAAGCAGCGGTGGTGGTAACACTTTCAGAGTTGCCAAGCGCGGTTCTGTTGGTCTGACGGAAATAGTAGTTCTGACCGTCAACCTCGGTCATCAGATAGTACGCTTCGCCGCCCTCGACAGCGTAGATTGCTGCTTCTTCGTCATAAACGATCTGACCCAGGTCCAGCTCGTTCTTGCTTTCGATCACATCGAAATAGGGGCTCTGCACCTGCACTTCATAGCCGCAGTCTGTACATACCGCGCGCTGAGTCTGTGCTTCAGCATCCAAGCTCCAGCTATCCAGGTCGTGGGGCTCTACCTGATCCTTAGCGCCGCAATCGCAAACATGCCAGTGGCCTGCGGAATTGCTCTGCAGCTCTTCGCCATAGACATGGGTATGGACATTTGCCAGCATGACCGGGTATACGCCCTCTGTGCCCAGCTCGCTTTGGGCCACGCCCAGCATACGCCACACATTGACGGTCTCGCCGTTCACGGTCTGAGGTACCTGCTTGACTGCCAGCACATTGTTGTTGCCGGTCTTGTGGAGCAGGTACTGTCCACCGATCTGCTGAATGGTGAAGTTATGACGGTTTTGGTAGTTTGCGGAGTTAATGCCGGTATCCATCACACCGGTCTGACCTGCCACAGTGGCATCCTTCAGAACATCATAGCAATAAATTCTGGAGGTAGCCTCCGTGGTGGGGTTTATGTATGTCAACTGGAATCCAGTGGTGATCTTCTCGTTGGTGGTCGTCGGATCCTCGATGGTGACCTGACGTACCCAGTTATGGGCAAAGTTGTCAGTCACCACCAGAGAATAGGGAACGGTGTCGGTTGCGGTGCCGTGGCGGAAGTAATAGATCTTGCCCTCCACATTGGCTACCAGGTAGTAGCTTTCACCGATCACAGGCTCGGTCACCATGGAGACCTTATCGTCTGCGCCGTAGAGAACCTCCACATTGCCGCAAATGGTACAGGGGCGGCTCTGGGTGTGGTTTTCGGTATCAAAGGTCCATGCGCCGCAAGTGTGCTCGTGCTCGTCCAGCAAAACAACAGGATGTACACCCTCGTTGGCCAGCTCGCTCTCATCCACCGCAAAAATACGCCATGCGGACTTGGCGTCGCTGTACTTGGCAGCCAAAATCAGGTTGGTGCCGTAGGCACGGATCACACGCTGGCCGTTTACCATGTCCATGGAGAAGGAAACCTTCTCGGGATATTTGACGTAATTGACGCTGGTAGTCAGGCCTACGCCTGCATCAACACTATAAATATATCTGTTGGAGCCATCCACCAACTGGAATTCACCCTGACCTGCCTCCAGTGCTTCCTGCACAGTCACTGCAACAACTGTTTCGGAGGTTTTCAGAGAATAGGGGGAGGTCTCGGTCACACCGCCGCTGATGAAGGACAGAAGCTGACCGTCTACATTGGCTGCCAAATAATAGGTGTTGCCCACAGCAGGATGATTGACCTGGCTGTAATCATGGCCGTAGATCACATTGGTGTAACCGCAAACGGTACAGCTGCGGCTGTGGGTATTGTGATCGGCATCGTGGGTAACCTCGCCGTAGGTATGGGCAACCTCAGCGGCAGGAGCGCCGCACCAGCACAGGGGGCTGTGGCCGCTGTCGCTGATGGAATAGGTGGTGCTGCTGGCCACATGCTCATGCTTCTGCGTCAGCACAACGGGATATACGCCCTCGTTGGCCAGCTCTGCTTCCGGCACGCCCAGAATACGCCACTCGGTACCGGTCTGAACAGACACATTGCCGTCAGCATCTTCCACATTGCGGGAGTACTCCAGCTCCTTAATAGCCAGGACGCAGTCATTGCCGATCTTACGCAGGACCTTCACACCGTTTACTTCATCCTCGAAGAAGGTGTGCTTGTTCAGGTCGCTGGTGCTGTTCACGCCGGTATCTGCCACGCCGTCACTGCCAACAGAATCGAAGCAGTAGATCCGGACAGTATTGCCGGAAGGATTGGTATAAGTCATTTGGAAGCCGGTATCGCCTTCCACAGGCGCTTCCAGGGTCACAGGGAAGGCCCAGTTGTGTGCAAAATTGTCAGAGGTTCTCAGGGATGCGGGAGAGGTTTCCGATACGGTGCCGTGGATGAAGTAACGGATGGTACCGGCCACATTGGCGGTCAGGTAGTAGCTTTCGCCAACCACAGCCTGATCCACAGAGCTGACGGTGCAGTCATAAACGGTTTGGGTATAGCCGCAGTCGCAGGAACGGCTGACGGTGTTGTTGGCTGTGTCCGCAACAGCATTGCCCAAAGTATGGGTATGCTCCTGCAGCAGCATCACAGGATATACACCCTCGGTGCCCAGCTTGTCCTCGGGAACACCCAGCATACGCCATGCGCTCACGGTTTCGCCGTTCACAGTCTGAGGAACCTGGGTAATAACCAAAATGTTGTTATTGCCGACTTTACGCAGGATCTTCAGTCCGTTCAGATCATCCATAATGAAGCTGTGACGGTTCTGATAAGGCGTGGATGTGTTGACACCGGTATCCATAACGCCGGTCTGACCGGCTACGGTTGCATCCTTCAATACATCCATGCAATAAATTCTTGCGGTGTTGCCGTCAGGATTGGTGTAGCAAAGCTGGAAGCCGCCTTCATACTTTTCAGAAGTGTTGATGGAATCCTCCAGTGTCACCTGAAATGCCCAGTTATGGTTGATGTTGTCAGTGGTTACCAGGGAATAGGGAACGGTATCGGTAACCTGACCGTGGCGGAAGTAGTACATCGTACCTCCCACATCGGCGCCCAAACGGTAGCTTGCGCCGATGACAGGCTCTGTCACCTGCTCAAGCTGATCTTCCCCGTACAGCACAGTTTCTGCGCTAGTCTTCAGCACGCCGCAGGGGGCCAGAACGCTCAAAATCAGTGCAAATGCCAACAGGAAACTAAGGGTTTTCTTGAAAGTCATCATGCTTTCCTCCTAAGAATCAATTTTGGGGTTGCTTTTTCTCGCGCTTTTTGCCAAAGATCAAAATAACTACGCCTAAGATGATCAGCGCCGCTGCCGCCACGATTACCACAGGATCCAGCTTGGCTGCCGGCTCCTTCGGCTCCTGGTCTTCTTCAACAGGCTCTGTGGGTGCGTCGTGATCCTTCAGCGCAGGGATGCTCTCTTCGGCGGTCTCGCCGCAAACGGTACAAAGGCCGGTTCTGCTGCCCTCTTCGCCAACGGCAGCTTCCTTTGTGACCGTCCAGCTCTCCACCTGATGAAGCTGCAGATCCTTCTTTTCGCCGCAGCCACATTCAAACCAGTGGCTGTACTGGTTGGATGTCAGTTCTTCGCTAAACTGGCAAATGTGCTTTTTCACAAACCGGACAGGATAAACCGGATCCTCTCCGTTCAGCTCAGAAGCAGGAATGGAGAGCATATGCAGCTCTTCATTTCCGGTCTTGATGTTTTTCAGCAGCTTCACCACCAGGACGTATTTATCGTCACCCTTCATGGTAAAGATCTGCTTGTTGGTGCCGTCCCAGAAGAAGCGGTGACGGTTCGCGTCCAGGCCTGAATTCAGGCCTGTATCCACGATATCATCGTTATCCGCATCAAAAGAGTAGATCTTATGCACATTTTCGCCGCTGGGATATCCCATATAGAAGCCGCTTCCCAGCTTCTCCAGGGTAAATTCCTTAATGCTCTTGTCCGCCGGATCCTCGGTGACATACAAAGAGTAAGGCACCGTATCCGTAACACTTTCCGAAAATGTGGACTTGGTCACACGGTAGTAGTGATCCACACCGTCTACCGTAGCGCAAAGATAATACTGGCCTCCCATGGCAGGCTCATCGATCTCATCGTAAAGCGTCTGCGCCTGCACGCCCATGCAAAGGCCCAGCACCATACAAAGCAGTACGGTCAAAATTACAATTCTGTGTTTCATCATATATCCGTCAACTTTCCTGCCCGGGCATTATTTCGCGGTATACCGGGCATAAGCGGCATCATAGCAATCCAACACATCCTGCAGGCCCATCTGATACAGATTGTCCACATAGGTGTCCCACTCGGCATCGATGTCGGAGTCGCCGGTTACAAAGGCAGAGAACATTTGGCTGACGTACTTGGAAATATCCATCCACTTTTCCACGTAGATGTCATTTTCATCGTCGGTCAGTGCCAGAGCCTCATCACGGATGACGGGCTTTGCATAGGGCAGGCAGTTATCGTACACGCCCTGGGGCAGCAGGTCAGCGGTGCCGTCGGCGTTCATACGCATTACATGGAACCGGCCGATGTAGGGAGTGCCGGAGAAGCCGTGCTGAGCAGACCAGCCCTCAGGCTTTTCAGCCTCCTTGTAGGACTTGCCTTCCTCGACCCACTCCCAGTCAACGCCTTCCTCGCCCAGCCACAGGGACAGGTTGTAAATGGTGCCTTCCTCATTCAGAGGATTGCTCTCGGTGGCAAAGAAGGCATCCATGTAAGCCAGGGCAGCATCCAGGTCCTCACAGGTGGTGCTGATCATAGCGCCCCATTTTCTTGCGATGGTGGGCTCAGCAAACACCGCTGTGTCGGTATGCTCGGAGGTCAGGGGCTGGCTGATGTAGAAGTTCTCCACGCCGTTTGCGTAGCTCTCAGTGGGGATGTTCAGCATACGGGTGCTGACAGAGGTGTGGTTTTCATTCATAAATGCCTGCATCAGGCTGGACTTTGCGGAGAACAGGTCCTCGTCCAGCAGGCCATCCTTCACCAATTGGCGAATGTAAGCGGTCATCAGCTTGTACTGCTCGGTTGCGAAGCCGGCCATAGCCTTTCCTTCGGAGCCGATATGTACGCCGGGGTCCACTTCCTTGCCAAAGGCAGGATACAGCCACTGGGTCAGCCGGTTGTCAAAGCCCACATGACCGGCTTCGTATGCGATCATGGGGATGTACTTGGGATCGTTGGCACCGTAGTGGTCCTTCAGGGCCTGCAAAAGCTGTGTCAGCTCTTCTACGGTCGCAGGCTGCTTCTCCCAGCCCACCTCTGCCAGGTGGTCACCACGGAAATAGATCAGGTTGGTACAGCCGGTCAGGGTGTACACATAGTAAGGCAGTGTGTAAACCGCGCCGTCAGCGCTCATAACGCCGTCAAACAGATCGGGATGCTCCATATAAGCCTTGGACAGGTTGGGCATCTTGTCCAGGTGGTCCATGTAGTTGACCAGGGCGCCTGCGGTACCGTAGCCGTTAATTCTCTGTAGGGTCAGGCCAAAGGTGCCTGCGGCAGAGAACAGCATATCCGGCATCTGCTCCATATCCACAAACAGCAGCGGAGCCTGCTCGTCGGTGACATAACGGTAGGAGATGTCCACGCCCACTGCGTCGCTCATCAGCTTCAGCAGATAAGACTCCTGGGCATTTTCCAGGGCGATACCCATGCTCAGCGCATGCTCACCCTCCAGCGGATAAATATCCGTGTTTACAAAATTGCCGGGATCCACGACCTCAGGACCTTCCTGAATGACATCATCCGGGGATCCGCTACCGCCATCGGAGCAGCCTGCAAACGCAGCGCACACCATGATAATGGCAAGCAACATTGCAATAATTCGTTTCATTGTTGTCGTCTCCTTTAAGTTGATTTGTTAACGGCTGAAGCAGCCATAATAACCCTTGTAAGCCACAGTCGGGGTGGTGAAGCGTCCAATTTCCACTTTTCCTTCAAATTCCAAAATTGGATTTTTTTGTTTTTTTCGGTCTTCCCCTGACGTATGATCCTGATTTTTAGTCTGCTTAACTAAAATAATGCCTATATTACATTTCAATTTTATTATATGTTACACATAATGTACACCAAAAAAATTATCATGTAGGTGCAATTTTCATTCACCATTTTTTCAAAATATTCCATTGCAATCTCTTGATTTCCGATATGGCAGCAGGTATAATAAACATAACACTGTATTTCGGAAAGAAAGGAGTCGTCACATACCTTTGTGACTGCGTGCAAAAATGAGTATCAAGCTTACGGATCCCGGTTGCGCTTTCAGTCTTTTGTCTGTTATCGATCTGCACCTTCCTGCTCAGGACTGCATCATTTATCCCCGTGCCCACAGCACTTTGTCTTTTCGTATCCAGGGTGATGCCATCATTACCTGGCAGGGGCAGTCTCACCACATTGAAACCAACTCCGTTTTATTTGTGCCTGCCGGCTGTTCTTACCGCATCCACTCCCAGCAGGAGGTGGTGCTGTGCATCAACTTGAACATTCCCAATTCCGAGCAGATGCAGCCGGAGTTTTTCTCTTTGCAAAACGCGGCGGTTTTAAGCGAGGCCTTTCAGTCTATCTACCGGACCTGGGGCCTGAAGCGTCCGGGATATTACCACAAATGTATGTCCCTTCTGTACTCCATTCTCAGCCAATTGGACAAGCAATGCTCCTCTGTGTATCACTCCCCGGCCTTCTTATCCATTAAGTACGCCATCAACTACATGCATGAGCATTTTACAGACCAGGAAATGTCCGTATCCTCATTGTGTCATATTGCCAATCTTTCCGACACCCAATTCCGGCGCAATTTCTACGAGGTCTATCAGACTACGCCGGTGAAATACCTGCAGCTTCTGCGCATTGACTATGCCGCGGACCTTCTGATCAACAGCTCCCTGAGCATTGAGGAGATCTCCTCCATGTCCGGCTTTTCCGATTCCAAGTATTTTTGTTTTGTATTCAAAAAACTCAAAGGCTGTCCTCCATCCTCCTTCCGGTCCGGTTTATAGCCGTTTCACCGCAAACGATCCGGATGGAAACCACCCCACAGTCTTTCATTCTCGGATGCTTTGCCGTACATACGCTGTAAGAAACAAATATCCCAAACGGATTTTTACGGCCGTTTGGGATATTTTTTATTATCAGTTTGGCTCTGCGCCCCAAAAATCATAATTGACCCAAAGCACCGTATATCTGTCCTTTAAGTCCTTGGCGTAGAGCACCGCATTGCGGATCTTTTCCTGTCCGTACAGTCCGTAAAACGCCTGCATATCCAAATCCACCAGGGAAAGCATCCTCTCTATTTCCCGGGCCGACGGCATTTGGGATAGGATCTTTCGAATCTCGTCCTCCTTCTGTCGATATACCGGCATCCGGTCCTTTTCGTAATCTCCCGTTTTCTCCTGCAGGGCCATACAGCCGTCTGCCACTTCCTTGTAGATCGCCCGCATACAGGCCTCATACTGTGCTTTTTCAGGTCGGTATCTCTTTTTAGGGAATTCGTTGGCAAGGATCCTTTCCCGAATTTCGGCGGTGATGACCGTAGAATAGGCCACATCAATGCCGTGGGGGAAGTAAGGCGTATCGTCCACGATGCCGGTGATCTCAAAAAAGTGGGACAGATGGTGCTCACTGCCGGATGCCGGACGGGAAGAACCGGCAAAGCTCATCAAAATACCGATGATCACCAGGGCCTCCATCAGGGTCTTGATGCTTTCTTCCTCCCGTTGGAGAATACCTCCCGCCAAAGCCAGGGTCCTTTGTATCTGTTCGTAGGTCAGCTCATAAATGTAATCGCAGAAGTATTCGCCGTTGATGCAGTGGCTCAGCTTCCAGTCGTTCAGTGCGGAATACTTGCCGATGATATCACCGTAGCCGGCCTTGATCATATCCATAGGGGCATTGGCCAGCACCTGGGTATCCGCAACGATGGCCATCGGCAGCCCGGCAGGATAGGTCACCTTCATGCCGCCGGTGATCATGGCGGCACCGCTGGAAGCATAGCCATCCATAGAAGGTGCGGTGGCAACCACGATATAGGGCACTTTGCTGGCGAAAGAAACATACTTGCAAAGGTCCTGAATAACACCGGAGCCAATACCCACGATCAAATCGACTCCCTCCAGGCGTTCCGTCACCTGTCCGATTGCCGCCTCATCGGGCACCAAAATTTCTGCACCGCTGAAAATCACCTTTTTGATCTGCTTGCGTGCCAGTGCCGCCACCGTCTGCTGACCTGCGGCGGCATAGGTGTTTTCATCGGCCACGATCAAAATACTGCTGCTTTGGGCGCAAATCTCCGTGAGTCTTTGGGTTGCATTCTTTTCAATGTACACATATCGAATATTGCAGGTATGCACTTTTCCGCAGGCACAATGCACACCTTCCAGCAATTTGTTGATATCCAAAACCGCATCTCCTTTTGATTACCAGCCGGTAATCTCCTGAATTTTCTCGATCAGCAGTGCTCCGCTGGGTCCGTAAGCCGCAGCCGTGGGGTGATTTAAATGCAACTGAGTTGCCAGGGGAAGGGCCACATAATGCACCCGGCTGTCCCCTTCTGTGTTATGCTGGCTGACTGCTGCCTGGATCGCAGTGTCAACCTCTGCGGTCTTTTTATCACTTCTCATGCCATAGGCCCAAATGATCTCGGCATTGGGATTATTCTGCCGAACTGTCTTTAAGAAGTTATACGCACCTGTTTGGAACGCATCCACATCCAAATCGGAATTGGTTGCGTCATTGGTGCCCAAATTGATCACGATCACTTCCGGCTGCTGCGCAAAATCATAGGCAACACCGGGGATATTGTAGCTGTCCAGCTCCGGGTAGAGATCCGGCAGGGTGTAGCCACTTGCTCCACCGTTGTTCATCACAACGCCACGGCCGGAAATGGCTGTCACCATATACTCCGCGCCAACAGCATCTGCCACGGTCTTGGAATAGGTCTTGGTGGCATCCTCTGTCGCGGTGCTCCAGGCACTTTCGGCTTTATTCACATCCGCCGCGGAATAGCCCACTGTCAGGGAATCGCCGATAAACTCGATCAGCTTTTCCTTCGGTGCCGCCGGCTCCAGCTTTGTGCCGTCCAAAAGCTCCAGGCTGACCAGTCCGGCTGTGGAGGAACGGGCGTTGGTACGCTTGCGAACCTCTACCGTATGGGTCACTTCCGGGTCAAGTCCCTGCGCCAGCAGAAGTGTCTGTTCCTTGGCATCCAGCAAAATATCGGTCTGCTCCACGCCGTCCACATAGACCTTCAGATAGGCATAATTTGTGGCATTGGGTGCGTTGGACAGAATTTTCGCCTTTACACCGCTGCCCCGGAACCGGACACTGAAGCCGGAGGCAGACCAGTTAAACCACTGTGCATCGGCAGATCGGTATGTGCGGCCCAAATAGCGCACATCCTCCTGCAGATCGTACACCCGTTCTATATAGGCCTTCGCCGCATCGCCGTAGCGGATCATCGCCTTGACCAGCTCCACCTGCTGGGGTCTTGCGTCTTCCTTCTGGGTCCAAACTGCCGCATAGGACTCTAAGCTATAGTCCAAAGTAGTGCTGACTGCCGTATTTTCCCGGTACACCGTGAAGGAGACCTTTTCATTCATCTGGGCAGGATTTAAATAGCCAAAGTCAATATAATATCTGCCGTCCTTTGTCTGAATATCGGCTTCCGTCAGTGTCCACGCACCACTGCTGCTCACTGCCTGCACGCTCAGGCCGGTTTTGTCCTCGGCGGTAAAATACACACGCATTTGCACCCGGTTGCCCATCAGTGCCGACACGCCGTACCACTTCACGGAACCGTTGTTGCTGCCTGCGTTTTTGCAGTTTTCCAACTGTCTGAGCATTTCGTCAGACCCCCATCCACGCTGCTCCTCGGTCAGGGCCGCATTGACCAGCTCCTCTGCCGCCACATTGCTGTCACAGTAGTACTGGCAGGCTGCGCCGAAGTTCAGGGTATCCACCAAAAGCCTGCGCAAAGCATCGCCGGTCTGCTTCTGCTGCAAAGCGGCATAGCAATATTCTGCCACGCTGTATGTATCGGTCACGGAAAATTTCGTCCCATCCTGCTTATCCGCATACAGGGTAGCTGTGACGGTTTTTCCCATGTTATCCGGGGAAATACGCGCCAAGGTAAAGACATAGCAGTCGTCCTTTTGGGCATAGGCAGAAACTGTGGTTTCTCTGTCCTCCATTTGGAACACCACCTGAGGGTTGGTGTAGACGCCGTCGGCAAAGGCTTCCTGCTTCACATAGAAGTTGATGGAAAAATCCTCCTGTAGGGAGATGGATTTTCCGCAGAACGCCGGGGTGATGGCCGGGATCACTTCCTGAATTTGCCGCGTGCACACCGTACAGGTGCCGGTTTTCAGTCCGGCAGAGCTTGTGGTAGCCGGGGTATCGATGACCCAGGTGTCACAGCTATGGACCGTATGGGCCTCAAGCTTCACAGGGACGACCGTACTGCCCAGCTCACTTTCTGCCACCGCCAGCATCCGAAGCTCGTTGGACCCGGTGCTGCTGTTTTTCAACGTCTTCACTGCCAGTACATATTTGACCTGGCCTTCCATTTGATAAAATACCGCGTTTTCACTGTCCCACAAGAAATGGTGATAGGCTTCCTGATTTTTGGTATTAACACCGGTATCTACTGTGCCGTCTGCGCTAATATCATACACATAGATCCGTGCAGTATTGCCATTGTAGGGATAGGCCAGGGAAAAGCTCACGGTCTGCTCCTGTATAACATCCACCAGAGTTGCGTCGGTTTTCTGAGAGGTGGTATACAGAGAATAAGGCGTGGTATAGGTCACCTTTTCACCGGTTCCCGTCTGGCGGAAATAGTAGGTCACGCCACCGACCTTGCCGGTCAAATAGTAAATTCCCTCCTGCAAGGAAACGCTTTCCCGCTTTCCGCAGACACAGCTTCCGTCCTCACCGTAGCTATGGGCCTGCAACTGGGTGCCTGCCGCGCCGCAGGCGCAGTCCAGCCGGTGATTTTCGGCGTCTGCCACCTGGGTAGGAATCGAATAGCTGTGGGTATGGTACACCAAATGAACAGGATAAACGCCGTCATTTCCCAGCTCCGTCACCGGTGCGCAGGTAATTCTCCACTCATTTTGCGTCATCCCCGGCAAAGTGCTTGTTTTGGCATACGTTGCCTGCATATTCTTCATCACAAGAACATAGACCACATCGCCCTCAAGCTGATAGAAATACTGCTTTTGGGCATCCCACAAAAAGTGGTGCTTGGCGTGGGTCGTTCCGGTCAGGGAATTGGGACCCACACCGGAGGTCATAATGTACAAAACATAGTCTTTGTCGCCTGCCGCATCATGAAGCTGCAGCAGATATTCCGTTGCGCCCTCACACTGGGTCTCCACGACCTTGTAGGGTGCTGCCTCGTCAATACTGGTAGTGGTATACAGACTGTACAGACTGGTGGTTGTCACCTTTTCGGCATACCCGTGGGAGGAGGTTGCCGCGGTCCTGGTCTGCCGCATATAATGCCGCACGCCGTCACCGTCCTGGCCGCACAGGTACAGCGCGGCCTCGCTCTGTGCCGCCGCCGCGGGATCGGTCATCTGCGGAAAGGGCTGCTCCTGCGCGTATGCCGCAACCGTCAAAAGGCTGAGTGCCAGCACCAGTGTCAGCAGGATGCAGAGGATTTGTTTTCCTTTCATAAAAGCCTCCCAAATTGTCAGATTTGATAGGGATGGAATTGCCTGTTCTTCACATATTGCAGCTGGGTAACATTTTGGGTCTTCAGCCACGCAACGGTTTGCTGAAAGCCCTTTGCCAGGTTTTCCGGCTTGTGGGCATCGGAGCCTAAGGTCAGCAAGGTGCCGCCCATTTGCCGGTAAAGCCGCAAAATGTCCTTATCCGGCATCAGGGCATCATAATAGGTACCCAGGCAAGAGGTATTGATCTCCAATGCAATGTGTTTGTCAATGATCCAGCTAAGGATCTGTTTGATCTTCGGCTCTAAGTCCTGCCAGTTCAGTCCCCGTTCAAATTTTCCGTTGATGTAGCGAAGGGGGTAGGTCAGGTGCGCCAGCACATCCGGCTGGCCGTACTCCAGCATGGCCAGCACCGCATCAAAATACCGGTCCATGCAGCCCAGCAGCTCACCTTTGTTCATCTGGGCATAATTGTTTCGTGCGGTGGAGATGGCACCGACGCTGTGTACAGAGCCAATGACGCAATCTAAGCTGCCCACCGTCAGCAGGGTATCGGCAACCCTGTCAAAGATATCGTTTTGGGGATAAAATCCGCCGCAGGCCAGCTCAATGCCCAAAAGCAGCTCCACTCCATCAGGGTTTTCTTTCTCTTTTGCCACTGTCAGGGCAACGTCTTTTCGGATCCTAAGCTGTTCTTCCATATCCGTGTGGGGCTTGATATCTGCGTGATCGGTTATGCAGACTGCGCCGATGTGCTTTTCCCTGGCAGCTTTGCAGATATCCAAGATCCGGGCTTCGCTGTCATGGGAAAACCGGGAGTGTACATGGGTATCCGCCAAAAAGGCTTCGCCGGTCTGTATCATTGTGCGCCTCCATTGTCACTGTTCCAGATAGGATTGCCGATGGCGATCCGGTAATCGCTGGTCACATCCAATACTTCCACGCGGTAAAAGTCCGCTTTTTTCGTATCGATGGCCATATAAACCGGCTTGGCAGCCTCCTCATAGGAGACCTCCTTGCTTGCCACCACGCCCTGATCGTCCAAAATATCCACCCGGTAGGTGTGGCCCTTGATGTACAAGCTGGGGTGGAAATCACTGACGCAAACCACAAGCCGCTGATTTTCCAGGCTGCACTGACTGCCGCACAGAGTATCCCCCACGCACATCCGGATGCCTACGCCGCCGCAGGTGAAATCACCCACACGCAGAGGCTTGATCATTGCCGCATTGGTGCGCTCTGTGGCGTACAGGGTAGTCAGGGCCTTATCACAGCATACGCTATGCCAGTCGCCGCCGGCACAGGCCCAGATCCGCTTACCCATGGCAAGCAGCGTGGTCCACAGCTCATAGTTTTGGGCCGTATAGGCCTTGCCGGGACGGATATCCCGGTAGTCCTTATAAATGACCTCCAGACCTGTCCAGTCCCGATACCAATAGTCGATGGGATACTCCGATTTCATCCACTGCTTGGGATGGGAATGACAAACAGGCCGCCCTTGGCCTTGACCGCATCGATCAGCTGGCCGAAACGCTCCCGGGTGAAGCCGGGGTACTCAAAATGCCCCTCCTGACCGCCGGTAAACTGATACTCCGGAAATTCCGCCAGCAGCTCTTCCAAAAGCTGAGGCTTTTCAAAAAGCATATTGTAGTGGGTCTCCTTGACGGTGGCCTGACTGTCTGTAATCCTGGCCTCCGGCTCCGTTCCGCACAAAAACAGTCCGTCCTCCCACTCCGGCAGGTACATATGCCGCACCTGTCTGTGATCCAAAATGGCGGCAAAGTCCATTTTCAGTGCCTCCAAGGCAGCACGCCAATGGGAAAGGGGGCGCAGGCCGTCACTGGTTCCGCCGGTGTCGGAATGGTCGTGCAGCTCTCCGTGGAAAGCTACCCGGTTGGCATATAAACTTTCTAAGTGTAGAATTTCTTCCTGTGTTGCAATCATTTCCCAATTCCTCCATTGTCATTTTGCAGCCGGATCACCTGTCCGGTGGCCACGCTGTCGTAAGCGGTATTCATTGCCACAATCGAATTGTAATGCTCACGCAAGCCCACGGTAGGCTTTTTCCCATCCCGGACGCAGTGATAAAACTCTTCCATTCTACGGTTCCACAGGCCGGAGCTTGCCAGGCTTCCTACCGCATATTTTCCGTTGGACTGGCGCTGGAAGCAGTAGGTTTTTCCGTACAGGTCCGCCACGATCACGCCGGTGGTTCCCACCGCTGTCATAAAGACCTCCACGCACCGGGGGTACTGGTTCCAGTCCATACCCACCATCTGGGACACATGCTCCTCATTATTGGCATAGGACGGGTCCACGGAGTAACACACACCGTTTTCCAGCCGTCCGATCACCCGGATCATATCCTCCGTTTCCACGCCCTCCCGGATATTGGGGGAAACCTCGGCATAAACCTGGGAAAATTCAGAGCCGGTGAGATACCGTATCAGATCAAACAGATGGGGATGGTCTGCCAGCGCACCGCCCCGGAACCGGTCATCTCCCGGGCGAAGGGGTACCCGGCAGCCATAGCTTGCTTCCGGATTTGCCTGCCACGGACGCCACCACACCGGATTATGGGAGTAGTTGACCGCGTTGATAGCCAAAAGCTTTCCGATCTTCCCGGCTTCTATTGCTTCCTTGATCCTGTAGATGGGCGCGTGGTGGCGCATTTCCAGCTTCACCTGGCAGACCACACCGGCCTGCTCCGTCAGCCGGATCATCTGCTCATACTCCTCCATGGAAAAGGTGGGCACCTTCATGGAGAAGATGTGCAATCCTCGTTTGGCTGCCTGGCACACCTGCTGATAATGGCTGGCATTGTCACTGGCAAGGATCACCGCTTCCAGCTCCGGATGGGCGTCAAAAAGAGCCTGATCCGTTTCGTATTGGGCAATTCCCTCCAGGTTCTTCACCCGGACATCCGCAAAGGCCTCCGGCTTTAAAGAAACCGCCACCAGTTCAAACATGGGATCGTTTTTCAGCGAATAGTACCCCGGTGCATGGCCATGATTACAGGATAAAATTGCAATTTTTATAGGCTTAATCATCGTGTTTTCTCCGTTTTTCCGGGCAAAACCTTTCTTACCAGCCGGTGATGCTCCGAATTTTTTCAATAATAGCTTCTCCACGGGAGGCGTATGCCGTGGATACGGTGTGATTTAAATTCAGCTCCCAGGCCTGACATTGCGCAAGCTGCAAATAGTGGATTTTTTCGTCTCCTTCGTCCCGAAGCTGCTGCACCACCTGCTCAATAGCCCCGGACAGCTTCACCCGTACCAATCCGTAGGTATAAAGGATCTGTGCATCCGGGTTAAACTGCCGAACCTCTTTTAGAAATTCATACAGCCCCTGACGGAATGTCTCCTCCGGCAGGTCCTGGTTGGCTTCACTTTCATCGTTGCTGCCTAAATTGATGACGATCACATCCGGCTGCCGGGCAAAATCGTATTCCACTGTGGGATTGTTGTAGGCATCCAGCTCCCGGTAAATATCCGGGAACAGCACATTCTGATCTCCGCCGTTGTTGCGCACAATTCCCCGGCCGGAAACGGCCACCACCTGATACTGAGCGTCAAGGGCCTGGGCAATTTGAGGACAATAGGTCCCGGTCACATCCTCGGTGGTGGTGCTCCAGGCTCTGGCGGTTTTGCCGTCCTTGGCCGCCATATATCCCACCGTTAAGGAGTCACCCAAAAACTCGATCAGCCGGTCCTTTGGCTGTTCCGGCTCTAAAATCGCTCCGTCCATCAGCACCAATCTGCCTACACCGGCAGTTGAGGACCGGACATTGGTCCGTTTGTATACCTGTACCGTGTGGGCCACAGCCGGGTCCAGACCTTCTGCCAGCATCACGATCTGGGTTTCCCCTTTGAGTAAAATGTCCTTCTGCGCTACCCCGTCCACATAGACCTTGACATAGGCTAAATTGCGGGTATCCGGGGCATTGGAGTACAGCTCCGCCGCCACAGCAGTTCCCTGAAAGCGAATGGAAAAGCCGGAGCCGGACCAGTTAAACCACTGGATGTTGCCTTTTTTGTAGGTCCGTCCAAAGTACAGCACATCCTGCTCCAAATCAAAATTCACCGGCTCCGCAGCCTCTGTCTGCGGCGGCTGGGTAGTAGTTTCCGGTGTTTGAGGCTTCTCTGCGCACCCGGCAAAGCACAGCATTGCCGCCAGGGTCAGTACCGCGCCCAAAAGCTTTCCTGTTTTCATAGCCATTCCTCTTTGCAATAAGCTTTTACTTCCGCACCTGTGGGGATGCTGCCGGCCGCGCCGGGCCGGGTCACGCCGATGCCTGCCGCCACGGCTGCTACACAGGCCGCCTGGCACAGTGGCTTTCCCAGGGCAAGCTGCGCTGTCAGAACGCCGTTAAAGGTATCTCCTGCGCCGGTGGTATCCACCGGCTTTCCACAGGAAAAGGCAGGAATTTTGCTGATCTTCCCCTGCTCTATCACCAAAGCGCCCTCTGCGCCCAGGGTGATCACCGCACTGCCTGCTCCCCGGGCCGCAAGACGCTCTGCAAGCTGCTGCGCAACAGGCTTCTCCGTTTCCCCGAAACCGCATAAAAGCTTTGCTTCGCCGTAGTTTGGTGTGATCAGGGTACTGCCGCCAATGGCCTCCGGCGGCACATTTTCTGCCGGCGCAGGATTGAAAACCACGGGAATTGCCAGCTCCTGTCCGATCTTGCAGGCCTCCAGCAGGCAGGAAGAAGACAGCTCATTTTGCAGCAGCAGATAGCTGCACTGCCGAAGCTGCTGCATCACCGCATCGCTGCGCAGGTCTTCCGGTGTCAGGGCTTTGGCCGCACCACCAAAGACGGAAACGGTATTTTCCGAGCTTTGATCGGTGGTAATCACCGCAAAGGCTGTGGGGATATTCTTTTGGATCAAACAAGCCGTGATCCCCTCGTCTTCCAGCTCTTTCCGGCAGGCCTTCCCGTGATCATCCGCACCAACGGCACCGATGAATACCGTGTCCACACCCATACGGGCGCAGGCAATGGCCTGATTATAGCCCTTGCCTCCCAGCTCAAAAAACAGCTTTTGGCAGGAAATGGTCTCTCCCGGTGCAGGAAAATGGTCCGCAGCCATAAATGCCGACTGTCCACCCAATCCGATCACACCGACTTTTGGTTGTTTCATATGCTTTCCCCTTACAGGTGCTTATTTCTTGGCAGATATCTTTGGATCAGCTCCCGGTTTTGCTCCATGCCTCCGGGAATGTTGCCGCTGACATAAACAGGGGGCTGTACCCCATCCTGCCACATGAATTCATCTGCCTGCACCACGATGCTCTGTGCGATCAGGCAGCTTGAAATGGTGGAAATGGGCCCCACACGCATATGGCTGCCTTCGATCGCCACTGCTGCGTCTCCGTGGCACACGCCGTTATCCAGCACCAAATCCGCCACATCCCGGAGCTTCTTTCCGCTGGGATGCCGGGAGGTATCCTGGGCATAGGCCTCCGACACAATGGCAATGACCGGGATCCCCTGCTCCTTTGCGCACATTGCCATCTCCACAGGCACGCTGTTGATGCCGGAGGTGGATACCACCAGCAGCACATCCTTGCTTGTCAGCCCATAGCGTTCAAACACCGGCTGGGCAAGACCGGGCATTTTTTCATACACACTGCTTTTGGCCGCACCGGTATGGAGCATCAGGTCGCTGTCCAGCATGGCGCAAACTGCCGCTGTGCCACCAGCCCGGTAAAACAGGTCCTCGCCGATAATATGAGAATGTCCGCAGCCGAACACATAGAGCATACCGTCCTGTTTCAGGCTCTGCGCCACCAGCCGGGCTGCCTTTTCAATCGTTTCACCCTGGGTGGTCATCACATGGTCCAAAACCGCTTCCACCTGCTGCCAGTACTGCTTATATAACATCGTTATCTCCCCTTTTAAGCAAAAAAGGCTACCAAATCATATCATTTGGCAGCCTTTTTTTCAATATTCCGAAGGCTGTAACTGCGTATTACAGCATCTTGATTCTGGGCCGGTACTTCTCCAGGTAGGCAGCGTTCTTCTCGTCGCCGCCGGGTGTATTGGCACTGGACCAGACAGGAGGCGTAATGCCTCTGTCAATGCACTGCTTGACGGTTTCGATCTCCAGCAGGTGGGCAATGTAGAAATCCACAATGTTGGAAACCGGCGCAATGGGGGTATCCAAACCGGGCACGGTCACCACGGCGTCTCCCACAGGGTTAAAGTCCTCAATGCAAACATCTGCATAGTCATACAGGTTTGTCTTGTTGGGATGGCGGATAAAATGATCGGCCGGCATTTCCGTCTGCCAGGCAAGGCTGGAAACGGCAATGATCTTCACGCCGTTCTTCTTGGCCTCCATAGCCGCATCGATGGTAGCCGGATTGATACCGATATTATGGAAGATGATGAGTACATCGTCCTTCTTCAGGTCGTAATACTTGATAATGGCGCTGCCGTAATTGACAGTTCTTTCCAGCTCCAAATACTTCAGGGCCTGGTTGAATACGGAAAGGCCGGTCTCCATAATGGGGTTGATGCAGGAAAGACCGCCGGCACGGAAGAACATTTCGCCCACAGGCAAGGTGGTATGTCCGCCGCCGCCGTATACGTTGATCAGCCGGTCGTTGGCAATGGCGTCAGCCATCAGCTCTGCGGCCTTGCGGATATTTTCGCTTTGGGTGGCATTGACCTTTTCCAGGTTCTCAATAATCGCCTTGTAATAGCCAAAGTCGTTCATCACAATTACTCCTTTACCAACACACGGTTGTAGTTTTCGCCGATGCGGTCCCACAGCTCAATGGGATCCTTGGCTGCCACAGAGGTGCCGTAGCCGCCACGGTATGTCCAGGTAGCCAAACGGTCAACGCCCAGCTCCTCATACATGTCCACGACCTTGTCGATCTGCTCCCAATTCTGAGGACGCTTGTTGTAGCCCATCAGCCAACGCTCCGACTCCTTGCCGAATTTCTTGGCAATGCGCACGGTACGCTCGGTGATCTCACGGAAGAAGCTCTCCGGCAGATCCCAGTTGATGATGGTGCTGGAAAACACATCGAAGTAGGGGCAGGCTGCCACCATCTCCCAGTTGTCATAGCCGCGCAGCTCTGTCACATAGTAGCTTTGCAGGGTGGCGTGGACGCAGCAGGTGATCTCCAGGTCGGGGTTATACTCCTTCAGTGCCTTGGAGCAGTCGGCCAGTGTCTTCAAAGCCTCTCTCCAACGGAACTGCTTGACATCGTCGTTCATAAACTTGGGCATTTCGTAGCCGTAGTACTCCTCGAACTTCTTCATACATTCGGGGCAGCGGCAGGCCCAGTCGTCACCGGCTCCACCGGTGATGGAGGCGTAGGACTTGGGATAAGCATAGTGGGGCTCGTCCCAGAAGAAGCCGTCCACGTCGGTTTCTCTTGCCAGCTTCAGGCAGATATTTGTGAAATAATCCCGGAAGGAATTTGTATTAAAGCAAGCGGCGTTGAGCACCTCGCCGGTGTAAGCGGATACCTGACGGTGGTGGATGTTGTTCTGCAGGAACAGGCTGACCTGCTCGCCGCCAAAGTACTTGCCGATGCCCCAGGTGTCCGCGATGACACGCAGGCCCAATTCGTGGGCAGCCTTGACAATGTTGTTGATATTGGGGAACCAAAAGTCCATATCGAACTCGGTAATTGCCAAAATGACGGTATCGCAACCGTGGGCCTTCATTTCCTCAAAGTCCTTGATTGCGTGTTCTACATAATTAAAGCCATAGTAGCTGACTGCGGTGTGCTTAATTGCCATTGCGCACGCCTCCTTCTAATCGTTATTCATGAAAATTATACCATTGCGAAAAAGCTCTCACAACTAAGAAAAAAGAACATTGGGTTAGATTTTCATAACCTGCGTTCATTTTTCCTCCGTTGCCGGCTCGTATTTTTGAAATACCGGCAACAAAATCTTTAAATCCAGGTAGGCAATGAGGGAAAAACCAATCACTGTCCACACCAAAATCGACTTCCAAAAAAGCTCCGGAAATGCCACCAGTAAGAAAACAGGCAGCACATTCAGGGTCACCACGCAAACAGAGCTGAGCAAATGCCGGACCGGCAGCATAAAGCTGTTGAGCAAGGCTTGCCTTGCCGTTGTTTCATACCGGGCAAGCAGTGGATACAAGTAGGATGTAGCCGCCCCGTAGATCAGCAGCAGAACACCAAACACCACCTTCAGCCAAAGCTCGGCGCCGACAGACAGATACACGATCTCTGCAACCATCACCGCACCCACCAGCAGGTTCATCAGCCACAAAGGCGTCACAGTCCGGAAATTCTCCCGGAACGCCCGGAAGAAGGGTTTGAGCACCGCATCATCCTTGCGGCTTATGTAGGACAGCAAAACTGTGTGCATGGCTACCGTAGACGCTCCGGCGGTAACGATAGGAATACACCCTATGAGCCACAGTACATTCAATGCGATCAAATTGGTGATCAGCATCATAAACCGCATCAGCGGCGAATCCGGCCGAAACAGATTTCCCATAGGGCATTATCCCTTGACAGAGCCTAACATGACGCCCTTGTTGAAGTATTTCTGCAGGAACGGATACAAAATCAGCACCGGCAGTGCCGCAACCACCACCACTGCATATTTGATCATATCGTAAATGCGCGTGTAGTACATCAGGGCCTCTTCATCCGCCGTGCCAATCATTTGGTTCAGGGTTCTGAGCATATTGCGGATCACCATTTGCAGGGGCCAGTACTCAGTGGACTGGGGCGTATAGTACAGAGCCGTGGAGAAATTGTTCCAGTGACCCACCACATAGTAGAGCATGATCACGCCCAGCATGGCCTTGGAAAGGGGCAGCACGATCTTAAAGAAGGTACCGGCTGTGGAACAGCCGTCGATCTCCGCAGCCTCCTCCAGTTCGTGGGGGATGCCGCTGACAAAGAAGGTTCTTGCCACGATCAGGTTATAGGAAGAAACCGCACCGCACAGACCGAATACCCACCAGGTATTGAGCAGTCTCAAATTCTTCAGGTTGATGAAGTTGGGGATCAGACCGCCGCTGAAGTACATGGTAAATACGATCAGGCCCATAAAGAAGCCACGGCCCTTCAGCTTGGTTTTGGAAAGGGCATAGGCAGCGGGAATGGTCATAGCCATATTCACCGCAGTGCCGAACAGGGTTTGGGTAATGGTATTTAAGTAGCCCTTCATCAGGTCATCTCTGCTGAAGACCTCCTTGTAGGCATCCCAGGTAACGCCCACCGGCCATAGCCATACTTTACCGGCGTTAACTGCGTCGGGATCGGAAACAGAATAGACCAGCACCAGCCACAAAGGGTACAGGCAGATAAAGGCAACCAAAATCACGACAGCATAGCAAAAGAAAGTAAACGCTCTGTCGCCAAAGGTATCTTTAATTTTCACGCAATGACCCCCTTTAGAACAAGCTGGAATCGCTGACCTTCTTGGAGATCTGATTGACCACCACAAGCAGGATCAGCTCGACAAGATTTAAGAACAGGCCCACGGCTGTGGAGTAGCCGAAGTCACCGCCCAAAATACCACGCTGGTACACGAAGGTGCCTACCGTCTCCGCCACGCCGGAATTGAGGGAGTTTTTCAGCAAAATACCCTTTTCCGTGGATACGGACATGATGCTGCCCACACGCAGAATAAGCTGAATAATGATCGTCGGCGCGATGGCAGGCAGATTGATATGCCAGATCCGCTGCAGCCGGGAAGCACCGTCCAGAGTCGCCGCTTCGTGGAGACTGGGGTCTACGCTGGACAGGGCCGCCGTATAGATAATGGCGCTCCAGCCCAAAGAAGACCAAATGCCGGACCAAACAAACACGTGGGGATAGGCCGCGTCACTGTCCAGAAAATGAATTTTTTCCATTCCCACAGAGGTCAGCAGATTATTTACGATGCCCTTTGTGTCAAAGAACAGACCCAGCATGGTCACCAAAATAACCAGGGACACAAAGTGAGGGGCGTACACGATGGTCTGCGTGACCTTCTTGAATTTTTCATTGCGGATCTCATTGATGATGACCGCAAAGATGATGGGCAGAGGGAACAGCGCCAGCGAATACAGTGACAGTCGCAGCGTGTTGACCAGCGTCTGCTTGGCATAAGCCGATTCAAAGAAGCTTTGGAACCATTTCAGACCCACAAACTTTGCGTCAAAAATGTTGCCGATGCCCTTATACCGGGTAAACGCCATGTAAACACCGGGCATGGGCAGATAGCGGAAGATGATGTACCAAAGAACCGTAGGCAAAACAAACAGATACAAGATCCAGTTTTTGCGCAGGTATCTGATTGTGGCCTGAGAGAACAGACCCTTTTGGGCATTTAACCGTTCACCGGTCATTTGTGCGGTTTTTTGTTTCATAAACGCCTCCTGATCCTATGCTGCTCGTCCCCCGGCAAGGGAATTTGGTGCTGCGATTGCCGGAGCATTTCCATACATACAGCAAGTCTATTTTGATTATAGAGGTAAGCACCTCATTGTGCAACCGAATTTTTATTGGTATAGGTGCAATTTTCATAACTCATTGGCGAAAAATGCCACTTTTTACACTCTGTATGCAATTTGTTAAAATTCTGCCGGCTTTTTTTCTTGACTTTCGTGATTTTTGTATGTAAACTTGAGCTGATATTTCATTATTTCTACGGAACAACGAAAAGGAATGAAGGTTATGACCATCCGGGAAGCCATCAGCGAACAGCTAAAATCCATAAAAAACCGAAGTCTGAAAGAGAAGATTTCCTATTTCTGGGAGTACTATGGGATCAAGACCATTTGCCTGGTTCTTGCCCTTGCGGCTGTGATATCCCTGATCGTAAGCATTGCCACCAAAAAGGAGTATGCCTTTACCGGCGTATTTTTCGGTGCTGTTGCCACGGACAGCGCGGAGCCGTACCTATCTTCCTTTGGGACCGCCGCCGGCATTGATCCGGAAAAATACGGGCTCACCGCACAGTGCCACCCGGATATTCGGATGGACCAAACCGTCACTCAGGATATCTATCAGTCCATGGAAACCTTCACCGCCATGGTGGCCGCAAAATCTGTAGACTGCTTTGCCGGAAACAAAGATTTGTTTCTTTACTACGCCTATATGGAATACGCCACCGATCTGCGGACCGTGCTGACCCAGCAGGAGCTAAGCCGTCTCTCTCCTTATCTATATTATATGGATGGCGCACAGATCCGGCAGCAGGAGGCTTCCGACGAGGGATATGCCGATGCCTACGCCCGGCGTCCGGACCCCACCAAGCCGGAGCTGATGCAGGACCCCATCCCCGTTGCCATTTCCCTGGAGGCCGCCACCGACGAATTTCAAGAAGCCTACCGGTTTGGCGAAGACGCCCTGATCGGTATTTGCGTCAACTCCGAGCACGCCCAAAACGCCTTGGCCTTTTTGCGCTATTGTATTGGAGAATAAACTGTTTCAAATATTTTCAGGGTCGCCTCCGCTGAGTCAATGTCACTAAGTTAAGAAAAGCTGGACCTCACGGAAGCGTGGGGTCCAGCTTTATGTAATTTTTCATTTTCGTTACAAAGGGCGTTGCAAAATGATGCAACGCCCTATAGTATTTATTGATTTAAGTATTTTTTTGCTACCAAGTGATAATTGTACAAATGCAGCAAAAGGGGCTTCAATGCCTCGTTTTCCGTGTTGTGGTACATTCTAACGATGTAATTCATCGGCCCATAGGTCACAGTCACTTCCTCCGTCCCGACGGTTGCTGTCAAGGTGATCTGCTGATCAAGCTGCTGCGGAACGATATCTTCGATCTGGATGTAATAGCTACCGTCCTTTTCTGCAGGAGTATATGCCTTCTCCCCTATAGTAAAGACCACATTCTCAATTCCTACATCTACATCGAAGTAGTAACGCAGTGCAATTTTGGATTGGAACAGCAGAGACGCGCCACTAAAGCGCAATCCCTCCACGATGCCACTGACAGCAATGGGACTCGTGGTTTCCGGCACAGGGGACAGCTCCGATTCTCCGATGCCGGTGTTGGCCAGCGCCTCCGTACGATAACTAAAGTACTGCTGGGCCGCCGCGCCGAAATGCAGAAGCTGCCGCACCAACGCGCGGGTGTCATCATTAAAGCTGTTATTTTCATCTAAAATATAGTCAGCATACTGGCGTACAGAATAGGTCTTCCTGTCCACCACCTCACCATTTTGCACCAGTTCCACCGTCACAAGCTCGGTAATCTGCGCAGCTGCCAATTCCACACAGAAGATATAGTTGCCAGTAGCTTCGTCTTTTTCTGCTTGAGATGCGGAATAGCTAACCGTTTTTTCTCCTAAAGTAACCTTCAACTGAGTGCTGTCTACGGCGGTGTCTTCGATAGACATATAAAAATTCATTGAGATATTATCACCCAAGGATAAATTCCAAGCATCTACCATTTGGGGTTCCAACACTGTATATGTACACTGCACAAGGCCGGTATACTGATAAATACCCCGGATGTAACAAGTGTACGTACCGGCCTTGGTATAGTCCACCGTTCCTATAAGCGTGTAATCCTGCCCCTGGGTCAAGACCTGGTCCTCATAGACCACCACAGGATCTACCACTGCCGTCTCCTCCGCTGCGCACATTGACGGAAAAGTTATCTTGGCATCCCGCAAATTCTTATTAGAAGCCCCGCAGGCCATCACGTAGGACACCTCTGTATTGATTCGCTGGACATAGCTGAACTGCAGGGTACCATCCTCCAATGCAGGTGCCTGGGCCACATACAGCAAATTGTTTGGTACCAGTGGATTCTCTACCTCCATGCTGATCATTGCCAGCAGGATATACTGCTCTCCAGGCACTAAATCGGTAAAGGAAGCAGTTTTCAAGGTGTACTGCTCTGTGACCTGAGCACCATAGTCTCCATAGAACACACCCTTACTTGCCGGTTCACTTGTCTGTGTCGGTTCTATCGCAGATGGGCCATTTTTTTCGGCAACTTTACTTCTAAAGTTCTCTCCCTTCTTAACCGTATATGGGACCCAGGTAATATCTATACCAAGTTTCCACATAACCTCTGCCGTCCATGTAGAATTTCCGGCAGGATAATATGCCGTAGCTTCCACTCCTAGGAACACACAATCAAGCAACCCCCCAGAAAACTCAATATTGGGGGCGTCTCCCCGGAAATAGATTGATTGCAATCCTCTACAATCCCCGAATACATAAGTGCCAATACTGGTCACGCTGCCGCCAATGGATACTGTGGTGATGTTGTTGCAATCTAAAAACAGGCCATCTGCAATACTTGTCACGCCGTCACCAAAGTACACCCAAGTCAAACTTTCGCAAAAAGCAAATGCATAGTCACCAATGCTGGTCACACTGTCCGGAATCATCATCGAGGTCAGGCTTTGGCAGAATTCAAACGCATATTCTCCAATACTTGTCACGCCGTTACCGATGGTCACTGAGGCCAAATTTTCGCAGGAAGAAAATGCAGAGTCGCCAATGTTGGTCACACTGTCCGGAATCGTCACCGAGGTCAAATTTCGGCAACTAAAAAACGCATAGTCATCAATGCTGGTCACACTGTCCGGAATAGAATAACTACCTTCAAAGCCATCCGGAACCATAATTAGATTCGTTTTATTCTTATTAAACAGAATACCGTTGCTATCACTTGAATATACCGAATTGGTCTTATCGACCCATATTTTGGACAAGTTAGTTGTCGAAAAGGCACCATTTTCTATAGTAGTAAGACCACCTCCAATAGTCACGCTTTCTAATCCAGTACAACCATGGAAGGTCCAGCCCTGAAGAACACTAACTTTATCAGGGATAGTAAAACTAGTCAACCCAGTGCAATGCTGGAATGAGCCAAAGCCAATACTAGCTACGCTGTCTGGAATAGTAACACCTGACAATTTGCGACAAGCCACGAAAGCACATCTACCAATGCTGGTCACGCTGTTTGGAATTGTCACCGATACTAAGTTACAACATTCATAAAACGCATAGTCTCCAATGCTGGTCACACCATTTCCAATGACTACTTTTTTTATAGAAGTATTACGGTACCATAGTGAAGTGGTGTTACTATCATAATTTGTCATTGCACCGCTGCCATAGATGTAAAGCGTTCCTGCATTAGTCAACGTCCATCTTACATCTGTTCCACAAGTACCGACTTCTGCTACTCCCTCATCCATATACTGATTTGACCCGGTAGTACCTATCACGCCAACTACACCATTATTGGTGGCAGTTCCAATACTTAACAGCACGCTGCCCGCCCCGCTGACAGTAATAGTTTTTTTAGCTATATTGCCGCTTGCGGAAGCAGTCAGTGAATACCGTCCCGCCGGGAGATAACAGACTATCACGCCATTTTTATTGGTACTTCCCAAAGCTGTGCCATCAGACAAAGATACCAACGCTCCGGACAGAGTTTTACCGGCTGTATTTTTTACCTGAACAGTCGTCCGGTAGTCATAGTGGGGGCAATCTCCTGCTCCAGAATCGCCATAGTCAAAAGAGTAATAACGTCTCATGAACTCAATTTCAATAGGATCCCAGTTTTTTTCCGGGTTAAAAAGACCTAGAATATTTGCCTGGATGCCAAACTGCAAAACACCAAAAAACTTTAAGGACATACAATCCTTACAGGAATGTCTGCTCCCACTCTGGTTATCCGGTCCACTAAGAATCTGGCCCTGAATATGCGCATCCAGCCTCACTCCAAACTTTGCGGTAATCTCCGCTGTAACCAGTTCATAAGACTCATCTATGCCTGTTGGAAATTCCAGTCGAAACTGGGGTGATAGATTGATCCCAATATAGCAGGATGCCTTGATTTCATAGCCATCTGTCAGCTTCGGGGCAGTGCTGAGATTTTGGAAGCCCTCCTTTCCATCATAGGAAAAGCCCACCGTAGCCATAATAGAAGCTTGATATTCGATACTACCAGAGAATTTCAGCTCTAATTTCGGCTTAAGGCCAATAAACAAAACACCTTTAATAGGTTCAAAGCCCCAGCTACCTAGGGGCAAGGTAACATTGACTTCTCCGCTAATTTCAAGTTGTAGCTCTGCCAAAAAGGTATTCTTCAGTTCTATTTGTTGTCTCGTAAAGGATATGTAATAGGAGAAATTGACTGTTAAAGATGCTTGCATATATGCATAGATGTTTACTGACGCATCCACGACTTCCCCATCTTCTTTAATGGTTTTGTCGACTTTGAATTCCTCCTTATAAGTTTCCTCCGTAGAATCCTCTACAGCAAGTCTGGTGGCAGGTGCTTCCTCAGACACCTTACCCAGGTGGATCACCCCTTCGTCTGCCTCTGTCATATCGACAGTCATATCTTCTGTGTCGCCATTGCCTTCGATCTTCACATGAGAGAATATCTCCTCCAATTCCACCTCTGTGCCTATAATGGTCACTGTGGTTCCGTCAACAGTCAACGTTCCCACTTTGAACAGCAATATTTGATTGTTGCCATAGGAGTAAGCTACAGTATCCCCCGAATGCAATTCAGTTAATTGTTCGTTAGCATTTTCAAACGTGTAGACTTTCTTTTCATCATCCACACTGGCTACGATATTGACACCTTCCTGCTCTTTAATGATCCGAGTGGTTTCCTCATACACCGCAAAGTTAGTGTCCTCATTCTCGTCTAAATTCAGAACACGATCAGCTTCGTAGTCATTCACAGTGGAAGATAGCAGCTCCTGCATTTCCTGGGTATACATCGGAGTAGTATAAGCCGCGCCCAAAGGTGAAAAGTCATATACGTCCGCAATGTAGGCTGATGCCATAAAATACTGGGGCAAGTCCCCCTCGATGGTGACCGTAGTATAAGACTGTTCCGGGTCAACAACTGTATAGCCGCTGGCCAGCATCTGCAGGCCATCCTCAGAATACAGGCAGACAATTACATTTGCCTCCTCCATAGAGGAATACTCCACGATGGCAACGCCGTTCTCCACTGTCAAGTCCACCACCGCATAGCCCTCATCATACGCAGACTGCTGCTCCTGCTGGGCTATCTCGATCTCCTCGCTGAGTAGCACACCCAAGCCGTTGGTGCCCTCTGCAAATAATTCGTCACTTTCTACTGTGGACACCGTCTCCTCCGCCGACACCCCCGCCGGCAGCACCGACAACAGCATCGTGCAGCACAGCAATAGTGATAATGACCTTTTAAAAATATTATTCCCCATTTTTCTACTCCTTCCAAAAAGAACCTCTTTTCCATTCACTATACCACCTATACCGTTTTTTGTCCACAAAAACTCGCTTCCGCCTCAAATAACATTTCCAGTTTATAGAGTTGTTAAAAAAGTCGCAAGGTCCTTGATCCCCGCATTTAGGAGGGTATGCGAAGCGTAGTCACGGTAATGAATGACAACATGAGCGAACTGTCAGAGCCGCAACCGGGTGCTCTGCAGAGCCCTGGCAAAAATCTATGATTTTTGCCAGGGGGGGAGTACTCCCTCCGGCTTCGCCTTGCGGCGAAGCCATCTCCCTCATTTATGAGGGAGGCAAGGGCGTTTGCTTAACTAAGTGACATTGCCCCGGGAGGGGTGTCCCTACGGAGGATCGGTTCGCTTCCCTTTTGCCTATTTCACCAGCAGCCGGGCAATGTCCGGGGGTAAGGGCTTGTCGGAGATCACGCCGTCCAGCTGCTGGATATCCCCCATATCGTAAAAATAGGTTTTTTCCAGCTTGCTGCTGTCGCACAGCAAATACTTTTGCCGGGCTTTTTGGAGCATCACCTGGCGCAAATGACATTCATCCACAGACGGGTCACTCATTCTGCCGTCAGCGGACAAGCCATGACAGGAGAAAAACACAATGTCCGCGTTATACTTGCGCACAGCGTCCTCCGCTTCCTTTCCGATGTAGGAAAAGGAATTGGTACGCATCCTGCCGCCGGTGCAAAATACCGGGATCTGCAGCTCTGCCAATGCCACCGCCGTTTTTGCGCCACTGGTGATCACGATAATGTCCTTAAATTTTGACAAATACGGTACCAAATGGTAGGCACTGGTGGAGCCGTCCAGCATGATCACCATTCCATCCCGGATATACCGGGAGGCCAGCATGCCCATTTTCTCCTTTGTCTTGCTGCGTTCATTTTCCCGAAGGACAAAGGGGATCTCCCGGTCTGCCGCGCCTGCGTTGATATTCAAAATGGCACCGCCGTAGCATTTGGTGATAATTCCCCGGCGGGCAAGCTCTGTGTAATCCCGGCGAATGGTAGGCTCGGAATATTTCAGCTTTTGCGCCATTTCCCGGACCGTGATATCCGGATTTTTCTGCAATTCCAATATAATTTGATTATGCCGCTCGTTGATCAGCATCCAATCCCCTCCCGGAATGATTATTTTTGATTATTATAACACATATTGTGATTATTTTCAATTTTTTGTGGCGAAGTTTGATTTTTTTGTTTTTTCTAAATATAATGAAAAAAACAAAAGTAGGAGGTTATCCCTATGAAAACAAAAGCCATCAGAATGTACGGTGCCAACGACATCCGCCTGGAGGAGTTTGAGCTGCCGCAGATCACCGCAGACGAGGTGCTGATCCGGGTGGTCAGCGATTCTGTTTGCGCCTCTACCTACAAGGCCATCAAGCAGGGCTCTGCCCACAAGCGTGTTCCCAACAACATTGCCGAGCAGCCCGTGATCATCGGCCACGAAATGTGCGGCGAGATCGTAGAAGTCGGCGAGCATGTGAAGCAGGACTGGACCGTGGGACAAAAGGTTGTCATTCAGCCTGCGCTGAAGCTGCCCAGCGGCTATGACCCCGGCTACTCCTATCCCTACATCGGCGGCAACACCCAGTACGCTGTTGTACCCAAGGTGGTTTTGGAGCGTGGCTGCCTGCTGCCCTACGGCGGTGACAGCTTCTTTGCCGGTTCTTTGGCAGAGGCTTTGGGCTGCTGCATCCGTGGCTACAAGGGCTTCTACCACACCGACTACACCAACTACGAGCGCACAGACGGTGCGAAAAAGGGCGGCAAGATCGCCATTTTGGGCGGTGCCGGTCCTATGGGCATCGGCTGTGTGGAGCTGGCCACCGGCTACGCCGGCGTTTCTCAGGTGGTGGTCACCGACCTGAATCAGGACCGACTGGACTATGCTGCCAGAATGTGTCCTGCTGACAAGGCTGCCGAAAAGGGCGTACAGCTTCACTATGTGAACACCTCCGGTATGGCCGATCCTGCCCAGGCCCTGATCGAACTGTCCGACGGTGGCTTTGACGATGTATTTGTGATGGTTCCCGTAGCCGGTCTGTTCACCATGGCAGAAAAGATCTGCCGGGAAGACGGCTGTGTCAACTTCTTTGCAGGTCCTCCCATCCACGATCTGCAGGGCAGTCTGAATCTGTACCGTGTCCATTATGACGGCATCCATGTGGTAGGCACCGCCGGCAGTATTCCCGTGGATATGACCGATGTGCTGAACCTGATGGAAAGCCATAAAATCAACCCCGGTGCCATTGTTTCCCACATTTTGGGCTTGAAGGCTGTGGAAGACACCCTGTACGCCATGGAAAAGCCCAGCGGTGCCAAGAAGGTCTGCTACAACGAGCTGGATATCCCCCTGATCGCCATTGATGACCTGGAGGAATTGGGCAAGGACAACGAGCTGTACCGAGAGCTTGCTGCCATTGTGAAGAAAAACGGCGGTATGTGGTGCGCCGAGGCAGAAAGCTATCTCCTGGCTCACGCACCCAGACTGTGAGGCACTCTATGAAGATCTACACCATTACCCTGAACCCCGCCTACGACGTCCACGCCTATGCAGAGCATTTTGCGCCTTTCCATGAAAATTTGGCACAGGTGACCTCCCGGGAAGCCGGTGGCAAGGGCGTCAACTTAAGCCGCGCATTGCAAAACGGCGGTACGGAGAACACTGCCGTGATCGTCCTGGGCAAGGACAACTGCGCGGAATTTAAGGCTGAGCTGGAGGCCGCAGGCCTTTCCACCGTTTTGCTGGAAAAGCCGGGACGTATCCGGGAAAACCTGACCCTGCACTGCGCCGACGCACCGGAGACCCGGATCAGCTTTTCCGGTTTCCCGGCGGACGACAGCCTTTTAGATGAGGTTGCTGACCTTTTGGATGTGGATGATCATACTGTGATCACCTTTACCGGAAGAGTTGCTTCCGGTATGACCATGGAGAAGGTAAAGACATTTTTGAAGGACCTGCAAAAGCAGGGTGCCAAAATTGTGCTGGACTCCAAATCCTTCTCCATCGCGGATATTTTTGAAGTGCAGCCCTGGCTGATCAAGCCCAACCAGGAGGAGATCTCCGAGTATCTGAACTGTCCGATCAACACCCTGGAGGAAGTGATCGAAAAGGCGCAGATCTTTGCTGAGCACGGTGTAACCAATGTGATGGTATCCTTAGGAGAGCAGGGTGCCATGCTGCTGTGCGGCGGCAAATGCTGCATTGCCACACCCCCTGTGATCCACGCCGTTTCCACCATCGGCGCAGGTGACAGCTCCCTGGCCGGCTTTATTGCCGCAGCCAAAAAGGGCTGTGACGCTGGCGAATGTCTGAAAAATGCCGTCACCTACGGCACCGCTGCCTGCCTGACGGAAGGTTCCCTGCCCCCCACGGCCGCCGATATTGCCGCCGTGTACCCCCAGGTGACCGTCAAACAGTTTTAAGAAACACGATGCGCCCGAAGCTATCGGGCGCATCGATTTTTATACGATCTGTTGCAGTTTTCTGATAATACCTTGGGACATCAGGGAAAAACCGAATTCATTGGGGTGCAGGAAGTCCGGGGCATAGGCCTGAGGAATGTGGGGGATGCCGGTTTCTTCCAGCACATAGCCGTTGGGCAGTGCCTCGTAGTGCTGCCGTAAAATGTCACGGGCAGCGTCCAGGGAATAGCTGCGGTACAGCTTGCGGACCTGATGATTTTGGTCATTTCTGTAGATCGGCAGGATACCCAAAATCTTGGTATCCGGGAACAGCTCTGCCAATTTCCGGATATACGCCCCTGTGTGCTCTGCATACTCCCGGGCCGTTTCATAACGGGAATAGTCATTGGTGCCGTAGGCAACGGTGATGATATCCGGCCGGTAGGAAACAATGGAGTTATCAATGGTGGCCTCATGAAAGTAATAGCCGCCGATGCCCTGGTTGACCACTTCCCCATCCAGTGCTCTTGCCACCTGATTGACATAGGACAGGGAGGTAAATTTGGAAGTATAGCCCTGGGTGATGGAATCACCGAAGCACAGCATTTTAAGACGCTTTTCCACCGGGATGATCTTGGCCCCGTCGTCCAAATGAACCTCCGTAATCACTATCTGGGCAGACCAGGGGAAATATACCGTTACCCGGTGCTCCCCCTCCGGCAGGGCAAAACCGGCCAGCTTGATGCTTAGATCATCCGCCTGCCGACAGGCGTAAAATACGCCGTCCACATACAGGTCAATGGACCCCCATTTTTGCGAAGAACCGGGAAACAGATCAAATTTCAACGCAATGGAATTGGAATCGGTGATAAAATCTAAGGTAGCCGATGCGCTGGACAGCGTTTTTGCCACCCAGTCCTGAGACTCCTGGGCATAGGTCTGCCGCTGCTGCTGACTAAATCTATAAAGATACAGGCAGCCGTTTTCATCTATGGACCAGGACAGTACATTGTGAATGATTTCCCCCAACTGAGCTTCATTCAATTTCATAGCTTATACACTTTCTTTCCTGTTTTTTGTTCATTATATCCGTATTTTTTCCCTCCTGTCAAGGTGCAAAAAACCGCATTTCAGCTCCAATTATCCTCGGTTTTTGATGCTATGCCCTCAGCACAATTTATAGCAAAGCCAATTCACGCCGTCCGGCAATTCATCGATTAAGCGTTGCAGATGCTTGATCGTATACAAAAACCAGCCCCGGGGAAATTCCCCCGAGACTGGTTTTTTAGACTTTTAAAACTTTACAAAGAACGCTTCTTTTCCGGTGATCAGCGTTTTGCGTTTTTCCGTCAGCAGGTTTTCATCCAAATACACCTTGCCGCCATCAATTCTTAGCACATGGGCTTTTCCTAAGTATTCAAACTGCACCTGCGCCTTCTGCATATGTTCCGGAAGGCAGGGCGCAATTTCCAGTCCGTCCAGCACCGGCCGGATGCCGAACATCCACTCATAAACACCACGCATAGCCATTGCCACACTGCCCGTCAGGAAGCACATCAGGCCTCTGTGGTTAAAGGCCGGCAGCTCCTGCCAACAGTTCACGATGGCATAGGGCGGTGTAAAGGCCAGCTCAGTGGGATGCTTTTCGGTGTCATAGGGCATGATCCATTTCAGAGTATCAAACAGCAGATCCCCTTCACCGGCTTCTGCCAGGGCTCTAGCGAAAAATCCCTGAGAGCCGTGATTATACACATTGCCGTTTTCTCCCAAATAACGGGGCACATCACCGCTGGCAATTCTTCCCACCTTTTCCATGGGTTTATCACCCAAATGGGGATAAAACAGCCGGTAACCCTTATCGCATTTCAGGCTTTGGGCCTTTTTCACAATGGCGGCGTGTTTTTCCCTTTCCGCCACGCCGGAGATGATGGCATAATAGTTGGAAACGCCGTACATCCGACATTCCCCGTCCGGATCGCAGTCTGAGAATATCCATTTGCCGTCATCATTGAAAACGCCGTTATAAAAGCCCTGTTCATTGAAGGCGTGCTGATTGATGCACTTCTTTAAGGTTTCCGCAAAATCCAGATACCGGCTTACATCCGCGTTTTTATCCAGCATCCGCAGAATGTCGGCAAGGTATTTTAAGGACATCACCGTTTGCTCACTGACCGTGACCGACTCGCCACGGTCCTCCAAGCCGGCAGTATTGACCGCATCCAGCCAGTCACCGCCCCGGATCTTGCACAGCCCGTGTTCGCCTATGTTTTCCGGGCAGATATAGTATTCCACCGCCGTGATCAGGTGCTCCAACACGGTGCTTTCCCGGTCACTGTCCAGCCAGGGAATAACTTTGTTCAGGATGTCAAAATCCCGGGTATGGGCCAAATACTTGTAAAGAAACTCCACGAAAAAGGCTCCGCCGTCCACATGGGTCCTCAGATCGTGTTTGCCGTGTCTTCCGTTGGCGGAATACTGCCGGGGGAACCAGCCGTCTGTTCTTTGACATTCCAGCATGGTCAGCAAAATCTGTTTGGGAGCCTTTGTGTTGGAATACAGCAGTGCCGCATAGTCCTGAGCCGAATCCCGGGAGCCACGCATGCCCGTAGGCCAGCCTCGGTCCAGAGATGCCACCCAGTTCATTTGCAGCGGCAGCCAGTGGTTGACATAGGCATCAAAGGTGCTGTCACCGGTGGTGACCCGGTTCTTGGAAAACAGGGTGTCAAATTTCTGTTTGCGTTCTGCTTTTTTCTCCTCAAAGCAGGCCCGTTCAAAATAGCAGGCCTGCTGCTGGGGTTCATCGATGGTCAGCACCGCGGAAAGCGTTTTTTCCTGCCCCGGTGCCAGGCTCCAATGATACCCGGCTCCGTATACCGGCGGATAGCCGTAATTCCGTGTGCCTCCGGACAGGATGCACTCCGGACCGGACAGATCACCCTGTCCCACAAATTTTTCCAGGCTCACTTCCCAATCGGTCAGATCCTCCACCGGCAGCAGAAAGGTTGCCTGGCGGCGTTTTTCTCCCTTGGCATCGGCGTTGAGCAGCTTGGTGGTAAAGGTCAGCTTCTCATTTTTTTCGCAGGATGTATCCAAATACCATTCGTACTTATCCCACAGTGCCATAGACGCTTCATTCAAATACGGCACAAGCTGGGGAATCACATCCAGCTCCACCTGCTTTTGAGAAGTGTTTTGCACGGTAAACCGCATCGCTACGGTGGTCCCCTTTTGCGGAATGATAAACTCCGTCACCATCCGCACCGGGCCATAGGCAAAGCTGTAGCTGGCGCTTTCCGGCAGGAACCGGATGCAGACATCATCCGGCTCCGCCGTTGCCGAAATGCGGTTAGGCCGAAAGAAATTGGTAATTTTCTGGGGAAAGCTGTCCGAGCACAGGTGGATCAGCCAGGGAGAGAATTTCTGATGCTGCTCTCTTTTAAACAGCACAATATCTCCCGGGGGATGGGCCTGGGCATAAACCGGGCCAAACTGATCCATTTTCAGCAGAATATCTCTGTTTTCATATATATATTCCCAGGATGCAGGCAAATTTAATGTGTGGATTTCATAGCCTGCCGTATCCTTGATAAACTGTCCGTACATAGTTTCACCTCTGATTTTGACAAAAACCGCAGGGGCGCTCCTACGGTTTTGTCTGTAGTCATTGTATATTGCTTTGCTCCAAGGCCTCCAACAGCCGCAAGCTTAGGCTGCGCAGGGACTGCACATCCTGGCTGCCGTGGAACTGAGCATAGTCGGCAGTCAGCGCCTGCCACAGGCCCAGGTCTTTTTCGTGCAGGAGCTTCAGCAGCTCTGCATCCTCACAGCCCTTGCGGTACATATTCATCCGCACAGAGCAATAGATCTTATCTTTCTCCGGGTACATGATATGGCTGTCACCGGCAGGCAAGATCTTGCCGTCACCGTAGCTGTGGCTTTGGTTCGTCTGCAAAAACGGATGCTGATCCGGCTCGAGCTGGTTCAGACCCCAGTGCAGATACCCGGTAATTTGATTGCGGGCAATGCCCCAAAAGATCTGACGGCAGCTATGCAGCGGCACATCCAAAAACCGCTGATAATAATTGCCGATGGGCACGCAGCAGGTATACAGCCAAACCTCGCTGCCCTGCTCCAGGGCCTGATCAAAGGAAGCTTTATCCTGCTCATAGGTTTTGGACAGCGGCACCAGAATATCGATATATTCCTGAAATTTCGCTGTTTTCACCGCCTCGCACACTTTGGCCTGGGGCAAGAAGTCCCGGACCATATTCCGCAGCAGCGCATACTGCTTCATCCGCACCGGGATGGCCGTTTCCGGTTCATCCGGCTCGTCTGCCAAATGGAACACGATCTTATCCTGCCAGCCTTTTTTCTCTGCCAAATCGGAAACGGCTCCGAAAAAGCTTCTGAGGACAGCCTGTCCTTCCGCACTGTCCACCGGAAAGCCGTCCTTTGCCAGTGCCAGCAGGTTTTCATGATACACCCGTTTGCGCTGACCGATGGGTCCGATCTTCAGCGTCTGCAAACCGGCCTCAAAAAAGATATCTGCCACCTGTTCCAACCGGCTCAGGTCCACCTTGCCGTCGATCAGCGCAATATCCGGCGACAGCATAAAGTGGGTCTGCCGCATAGAGGCCATTATTTTGGCATACTGCGCGATTTTCTCATAATGCTCCGGACTGAACCGGGCCACACCGTGACGGTCCGCCATGCTTTCCAGGGAAAACCAGTGGTCCAGGCCCAAAGTGGGGATTTCCGGAAGACCGGCATCATAGATCCGCAGGCTAAGGGCTACCGTAACCCTTTCCTCGCCGCTTTGGATGCAGACACAAAGCTCCCGGCTGCCAGCTACGGAAGTATCCGGCTGAACGAAAAACGCCTGTCTGCTGCCTTGCAGTGGCTGTCCGTCGTATGGCAGATAGGCATCATAAACCTGAAACGGCGCAATTCTTGTGCAGTGAGGCGGACAAACCTCCTGCTTTTGGATATACACAAAGGGCTTATCCCCAAAATCCGTGGTTTCGTCACTGGCGGTATTATACTGTACGGTCACTTCCCGCAGCAGCATCACAGCAGACTGCTCTGCGGAAACTGTGACCGGCTCCGTCAGCTCGTCAGCCAGGATCTGAACACCGCAGATGCCGCCCTTGGGAGCCCAAAGCTGCAGCGGCTGTCCGTCATAAGGGGCTGTTCCCAAGGTCTTTTCATCGGGATAAAGCCATATGTCATCGTTTTTTACATAGATCTTCATTGCTTTTTACCTTTTTTGATCAGCACAACCGTATTTACAAGGGAAAAGGCTGTACACAGCACGATCACCGCAATGCTGCCCACAAAAAGCCAGTCGATGTTCCGCTTCTTCTCAGGTTCAGCAGCATCCTCCCCTTCTTCCTCTTCGTTCAGCTCCAACTGGGGAATGGTCACCAATTCCTGGGGGTCCTCATCGCCACCGGCACCCTCAGCACCCACATTCTCCTGCTGTTCCAGCGGTGACTCGCCCAGGGTTTCAAAGCCGGGGTTGGACAGCAGATTTTCGCTGGGATCTTCCATGAAAAACGCTGCCAAATCGTCGTACATCACCCACTGTCCCGGCTGTGCCTCCGACCATATGGACACTTCCAGGGTACCCTCGGACACCGGTACATCCAGTACGGAAATTTGGGTCCAGGCATCCGTTGCCGGGATATTGCTCACATAGTTTTTGCCCCCGGCCTTGACTACAAGCTGCGCCGCTTTCTGTCCGCCGCTGGATTTGACCCAGGCAGTCACGCCGTAGCTGCCGTTGGGCAGGCCGGCCAAAAGCTGACAGGTACTGGAGGTATATTCGGTAGTTTCAAAATAGTGGACACCACAGTATTCACCGCTGTGTCCGCCGGGCACCATATAGGCCACATCCGCGGAAGGGGACGCATAAATCGTCCACTTGCTGAAGAATTTACCGGCAACATTTTTCACCGCCTCGGCACCGGGGGTGGTGTCCTGGGGGGCATCCTCCACCTGGGTAACCGCGCCCACCGTTTCAAAATCGCCGTTGGGCAGTACATTTTCACCGTTTTCATTGATTAGCTGCACATCATCCACCAGCAGCCAGGCCTGTACCGCCGTGTTGGACCACACCGTGATCACAGCCTTGCCTGCGGTAACCTGGATGTTTTCCAGTTTCACCTGCTGCCAGCCAGCAGACTCCGTGATGTTTGCACGCAGCTCGTCACCGCCGTACTGGCTCACCGCCAGCCAGCAGCCACTTTGACCGCCGCTGGATTTGGCATAGCCGGTCAGGGTATATGTGCCGTTGGGCACTGACACATCCTGCCAGGTCGCATAGCTGTAGCGGTCCTTACCGGCGTGTGCCAGGGAGTAAGTACCCCCATGGGCATCGCTGCTCAGATAAACACCGGAGCTGTCACTGTCTGTTTCCGTGACCCACTGGGCCGGAGAAAGCTGCTCAGCATATACCGGCAGCACCGATACTGCCAACAGGCAGGCAATTAACATCGCAATGATTCTTTTCATAATGCACACCTCTTCCAAACACCCTGTCCAAAGGAAGTCACATACAGGCTGCCGTCGGGGGCAACCGTCACCGTATGGGGATTGAACACCGGCAGCGTCAAATCCCGCTGCCAACCGTTTTCGGTCCGGTACTGCAAGCCCTCCTCCTTGGTGCAGACAGCCAAATTGCCATCCACCACCGCGCAGGAATACAAAGCTTTTTCAAAAATCCTTTGCCAGGTAACACCGCCATCCTTTGTTTCATACAGACCCGGAACGCCAAACAGGTCCGGATCATTTTCAAGGGGTATGCGGTTTTTTAAGTAGTAATCGATGCTGTCAAAACAGCTTACCAGGAAATGCTCCCGGCTGAAGGCCTTGACCGTCACCGGATATTTGCAGATCTCCGGCAGGCTGATCCGGGAAAACTGCTTTCCGTCTGCGCTGCAGTACACCGCACCGGGCACAACCCCCTCAGAAGTCAGCTGCGGCCATACGGTCACAAACAGGTTTTCGCCATCTGTTTGCAGCTTTGCCACATTTTTATGCTTAATATCTGCATCCAGCAGACGCCAGTAATCTTCATTTTCCGTTGCCTGATACAGACCTTGCCCTAAAAACGCAGCATAGCATCGGCCCTTAAAATACAGCACATCCGTCGGCATTCCACAGGGGGGCACACCGCTGCGATCCTGAAGCTGCCAGGTCTTTCCATAGTCATCGGATTGAATAATACCGCCATACCAGCCGCTGTGCTGCCGGCGCAGCCAATGCCAATACGGCAGATCATGCACCGGTGCTGCTGCCGCCAATACCCGTCCGGGAATTTCCGGATGGGGCGCATAGCCGTAAATATTGGATTTCCAGGGATTTCCGTTCCAGCAGTGCTGCCAGCTTTCGCCGCCATTTTCACTACGCCAACCGGAAAAGTCTGTCATTGCAATATAGTGGACATCAGAATTATGGGGGTCGATCACATAATCCCAGGAGGTCATCACCTGAATATGCTGTCCGTTGTTTCCTGCGCCGATCTCCCGGAAGCCTTTTCCTCCATCGTGGGTGATGCCAATACCGGTAAAGTTGGTATAGATCAGCAATTCCGGATCTGCCGGGGTGACGCCCATACTGGACGGAGAAAGATACCAGCCCCATCTGCCACTGATCCAGCTTGTTTCCACATTCCACTTTTCATGCTCCGGATGCTGGAACAATACGGCTTCAAACTGCTTGCCGCCGTCTGTGGATTTCAAAATGGTGCTGTGATAAGGACCGTCAAATTGCTCCTCACTGCCCTCCAAACCCACATATACCGTATGATCCAACGCAGCGATCTGCCGCAATGTGCCAAAAGGATGGGTATAACACAATGCTATTTCGCCACTTGAAAGATCGATCTGATAAAGCCGGTTTTCGGCAGTCACAAAGGCACTTTTTTCGCCATTGCAGGCAAAGCCATTCAATTCTTCGTTATGAATACAGCGGAATTGTCCGTCCCAGCCGCCGTAGTATACGCCGGTTTTCAGCACGATCAGGATATTTTGCTCATACAATGCGCCACCCAAGGCCCGGGGCGCACCCTGCCATATAATATTACCGGACAGATCCCGGACAATAGCAGCTTCCTTTTCCCAATCGTTATAGATCAGCAAGCCTTTGCTGCCGTCTTTATTGAAAATGATCCGGGATGGGCCATAGGGTAAGCCAAAATTCTCCGTCTGCTCAAAGGTCAGGCCGTCATCGTGGGACACCAGCAGACCATTCCACGCGCCCACATATAAGGTATGCGGATCGGTGGGGTGGAAAGCAAAGCTGGTTATATCAAAATCACAGCATGTCCGGCTGAGCATATGGCCGGGCAGCATTTCAAAATGCTTACCGCCGTCACAGGAGCGGAACGCCGATCCCATATCACTTGCCACCATAATCAGGTCTTTATTGTGGGGTGAAACACACACGCCAATGGTCTGTCCACCGCCGGAGGGTGCCACAGGCACCCAACGCTTTGCAAGTTGTTCCATACTTATCCCTCGTGATCGTAAATAAATTTGACTCCGATCTTTTCTTTGTTTTCCAGGAATTTTTCGCTCTTATACGCATTGAGCTCTTCCAGGCCCATGCCCTTGATGGCCTCTACAGCGGCCTCATAGATCTGCATTGCTTCCTCCTCGGAGGTGGCACGCATCATCCGCAGCTCCTGCTGATTCCAGTAGCTGTCGATCTTGGTTTGGGTGGCCAAAAGGTCACTGCCTGCCGCCGGCTTTACCAGCTCAGCACAACGGGCGTCGTACACATACTCCCGGTAGAAATCGTTGATCTGCTTGTCCGTAATGGCTTCCTTGGTCACAGGCTCCGGATTGAACCGCTGATAGGTAGCCCAGTTGAAGCACCAGGGGAATACGCTCAGGCCATACTGACGGGTAGCGCCGTTATAATCTGTGGTAAACAGGGCCTCAGCCTCCGGGGTGTAGCTGATGGTGCCGTCTTCATTGTAGGTAAAGGTCTTGCCTTCCACGCCGTAGTAGTTCAGAAGCTGGCCTTCCTCGGTCAGCAGATAATTGACCAGGCGAATGGCTCGGTCCGGCACCTTTGAGGTCTTGCAGATGGCAAGCCAGGTCCAGCCGGAGGTACTGACCGCGCTGATGGCAGGCTTGCCGCCATCTTTGGATACAGGGGGATTGACCGCTACAAAGCTGGCATTGGGATCCACCTTGGAAAGGGCGTTCATATTGCCGCTGGAGGACTTATCAAAGAGCATAAACACAGAACCGTTGTTCAGCTTGGAATTCACCAGGTCTGCCGTTGCAGTCCAGGCATCCTCCGGAATCAGGCCTTCCCGGTACATCCGGTTGATAAACAAAATAGCTTCCTTGTACTTTTCGTCAAAACGGACTTCCTTCCAGGTGCCGTCCTCATTTTCCAGGGGCATACCGAACAACTGGGCAATACGCAGAGGGTGGGGCTGAGTCATAAAGTACAGCGGTGCCAGCGTGCTTCCGTTGACCGTCAGCTTGGCATCCCGGACCTTTTTCAGAGCCTCAATAAAGCCGTCCTGGGTTTCAAAATCTGTCAGGCTGATTCCCAGCTTCTGACACAGGTCCTCACGGACGATCAGCTTGTTGTGGTACTCCAGTGCCACCTTGTCGGGGTACTGCTCCATATCCTCTGTAGCGCCGAAGAAGCTGGCGTAGCCATAGAGCTTGCCGTCCTCACCGGCGTACCAGGTCTTCATAGACTGGGGGATATTGGTATCCGGTGCATACATTTCCGTCAGCGTATCAAAATCCCACACCAGTCCGCTCTGCTCCAGGGAGTTGCGGATGGGGCTGTCGATGCTGTCCAGCACCACGATGTCAGGCAGTGTACCGCTGGCGATCATGCCGTTAAGACGCTCTGCGCTGCCGGACTGCAGCTTCAGGGTCACGCCGGTACGGTCAGTCAGGTGGCCCATGCAAAGAATATCTGTATTCCACTTATAGCCATAGCCTTCCAGCGCAATATACACGGAAATTTCCACCGGGGATGTATCCCAGGTATAGCTGGGGCCTTCGCCGGTAATAGGCTCCGGCAGCTCCTGCAATTCAAACTTGCTGCCGCCGCAGCCTGCCATACAGCTCAGCAGCAGTACAGCGCACAACACACTACAAACAATTTTCTTCAGCATAACAATTACTCCTTTACAGAACCGATCATAACACCTTTAACAAAGTGCTTTTGGATGAAGGGATAGACGATCAGAATAGGCAGGCTGATCACAACTACCGCTGCCATACGAACAGACTGGGAGCTGACGTTGACCACCACGTCCGGGTTAGCCAGCACGCCCTGGTTCAGCATTTCTGTGACCTTGTCTGCCTTGACGATCATATTATACAGATAATACTGGGCCGTCTGCAAATTGGGATCGCTGGTAAACATCATGGTATCAAAATAGGAATTCCAGTGGCCCACAGCGTTAAACAGGGCAATGGCCATCAAAGTACTCTTGGACATTGGCAGCACGATCTGCCAGAAAATGCGGTACTCACTGCAGCCGTCGATACGGGCCGCCTCCAATAGGGATGCCGGGATTTCCTTCATGGAATTGCGGACAATGATCATATTGTAGACGCTGAACAGTCCCGGAATGACATACACCCAGAAGTTGTCCAGCAGGCCCAGTCCGTCATACAGCAGGAAGGTGGGAATGGTACCGCCGGAGAAGAACATGGTGATGATCATAAATACCGAATAGAAACTCTTGTATTTTAACTGGGGCCGTGTCATGCCGTAGGCCACCAGTGCGGTGAACAGCACACTGAGCACTGTGCCGATCACTGTTCTGAGCACACTGATCAAAAAGGCGTGCAAAATATCACTGTCGGCTATGACTGCCTTAAAATTATCAAATGTAAAATGCTCCGGCCAGAACCAGCTTTTGCCGTTCATAAAATCGTCGCCAGTGGAAAACGCGCCTACAATGCAGTACCAGAAAATATAAAAGGTCACCAGGGATATGACTGTCAGGACCAAATGAATGATCACATCCAGCGTTTTGTCACCCAGGCTTTTATGAAGCCATTTTTTCATATCAGAACAACCCCCTGTCTGTCAACTTTTTGGAGGCGAAATTGGCCGTCAGCAGTAAGATCAGACCCACGATGGATTTCAGCAGGCCAATGGCTGTAGCATAAGAATACCGGAAGTTTCCGATACCTACATGGTAAACATAGAAATCAATGGTCTCACTGGCGTAGTAGTTCAGGTCATTTTGCAGCACCAAAAGGGCATCCATGCCGGAATTCAAAATGCCGGAGATCTCAAAGATCAGCATAATGATGATCGTTCCTGCAATGCCGGGCAGGGTGATGTACCACATCCGCTGCAGCCGTCCCGCGCCGTCAATGGTGGCCGCTTCATAGTGCTCCGGGTTGATGCCTGCAATGGCAGCAATATAAACGATCGCGCTCCAGCCCAGGCCCTTGATCAGGGACGCGCAGATCAAAATCGGCCAAAACAGCTTTTCTTCTCCCAGGAAGTTGATGGGCTGATCGATCAGGCCGATCTTCATCAGAAAATTGTTGATCACGCCATCGGTACCCGGGGAAAGAAGCTGGATAATGATGCCGCCGAAGATGACCCAGGAAACAAAGTGAGGTAAGTAGGACACCGTCTGCACCGTCTTTTTAAAGAGGGGGCTTCGGATCTCATTGAGCATCAGGGCAAACATGATGGTAGTGGGAAAGGATATGGCAAGACCGATCAAATTGATGCCCAGGGTGTTCTTCAGGATCATGGGAAATGCCCAGTCGCTAAAAAGCTCTTCAAAATATTTCAGTCCCACAAATTCACTGCCCAAATATCCCTTGACCGGATCGTAGTCAATAAAGGCTGTGACTACGCCGATCATCGGCAAATAGGCAAAAATGATCAAGAAGATCACACCGGGAAGCACCATGCTCTGTATTTCCATCTGGTGCTTCAGTTTTTCATTTGACTGTTTCTGTTTTTTCATAGTTTGTCACCTCGGCTTGTTCGATCTGCGATATTCCGACGGCCATTTTCCCGTTCCTCTGCGGAATGCCCGGCTGAAATTGCTGCCGCTGGAATACCCCATGCGCATAGCCAGCTCTTCAATACCAAGCTCTGTTTCCGTCAAAAGCTTTTGGGCGTGCTTGTTTTTCATTTCCTGCAGGCAGGCAGAAAAGCTTTTTCCTGTTTTCCGTTTAAAATAGCTGGAAAAATAGCTGTATTCCATGGAAACATAGGCTGCCACATCGGAGAGGGAAATATTTTTCTCAATATTTTCCTCCATAAAGTGCAGAATATCTTCAATAATAGCCTGATCATCCGGATTGTCTTCCAATTTATTCTCGTTTTTCAGGCACTTCAGGAGCACATCCTGCAGCTCCTGGAAGTTTACCGGCTTCATCAGGTAGTCATAGGCACCGGATTTAAACGCGCCCTTCACATAGTCAAAATCCCCATACGCGCTGACCACGATCAACCGGGGCGGCTCCGGCAAATTCTGCACAGCTTCCATAAACGCCAGTCCGTCTATACCGGGCATCCGCAGATCGGTCAGTGCAATGTCATAAGCGGATCTGCGAACCGCATCTAACGCCTCCTCGCCATCATAAAACAGATCTGTTTGGACTTGTCCGATGCCGTCGATCCGCCGGATCATCATATCCAGCGTTTTACAAATCAATTCCTCATCATCGAGGATCAATATTCTGATCAAACAGTCGCACCTCCTACCCCTTCTGCGGCCACCTCAAACCAAATACAGGTATCTCCCCGGTCGGTCACAGAGATTTTCAGTCCGCTGTCTTCCCCGTAAAACAGAGTAAGACGGCGGTGTATATTTTGCAGGCCGATAGAGTCCCTGGCCTGTTCTTGCTTTTGAATGAGTAAGCTTTCCATTCCCCGGATATCCTCGGGGGTAAGCTGCTTTCCGGTGTTGATCACCTGAAAGCGAATGCGATCCCCCACCTGTCCGATGCTCACGGTAACCGAAATCGGCTGGTTCCGCAATTTGCCGTGAATCAGCGCGTTTTCCACCAGGGGCTGCAGAAGAAGCCGGATGATCTTGGTGTCCATCAGCCGTTCCTCTACTTCCAGGTCAAACTGAAGCTGGTCCTCTCCCAGCCGCATCCGCTGAAACTGGATATAGGACTGCAGATGGGTCATTTCACTGCGGATGTCCGTGACCACTGAGGCATTATCAATACTGTAGCGCATGATCTTGCCCAAAATGGCCACCATATCGCTGATCTCATACTGCTCCTGGGCCTCACATTTATATTGAATGATGTTCAGGGAATTACACAGCATATGGGGGTTGATCTGATACTGCATCGCCTGAATTTGGGCATCCCGCTGCAACAAATTTTTCTCAACGCCGCTTTGCACCAGCGAACGGACCTGGCTGACGATGCTGTTGTACTCTTCATTGAAAATGGACATTTCAAATCGGTTTTCCTCCGCATCATAGCCCTTAAACCCGTCGTTGACGATTCGCTTGACCTGCCGGACCATTTGCTCCGAATCCCGTACCACCCGTCGCAGCAGCACGAAATAGACGCCCACAGACAGCAGCATAAAGGCGAAAAACAGCACAATGTACCACAGAAAATACATGCCTCCCTGAGGCTTGGGATACCGCAGGACTGTTTGCAGCCCCAGCGGTTCAAATTCCCGGGATACCGTCAGATAGGTTTGCTGCTGCGCCAGCTCCGATAAAAAGAAGTCCTGCGTTTCATAACCGCTGGAAAATGCCAGCTTGTTATCCTGATACAGCAGTACATCCGTATCCGGTGAAAGGCTGCCGGGCAAAAAGATCTCAAAGGACACATTGGCTACCATGACCGCCAACAGCGTTTCGCCGTAGTAGCTGTAAATGCCCCGGATATAGTATATGGCCGGAGTAGGTTCTGCCGTCACATACCATTTTCCCAGCGTATGGTCAGCATTTTCCATCAGGACCTGCGCCTGCTCCAAATTGCTTATTTTGCGGAAAATGTCATAGCCCTCCGGAATGGTATCATTGCACATATACACCGTCAGATCGCTGATACTGATGTCTGACGCCGCCTGCAAAAGCTGAAACTGAGGCGCGATCCGGTCATTGTACTCAAAAAAGCTGGAGCTGTCCTCATAAGGAGCAGACAGGAAGTTGACCACATTCACGCTGTCACATACAACTGTGCTCAGAACCTCCAAATTGTCCATCCGGGTCTGTGCCGAGGCCGTTACCAGGTTGATTTTTTCATAAGCCTCTTCCCATTCTTTGTTTTCCGCGTTTTGCTGCACGAAGTAAGACAGAATAATAGACAGCACAAGTACCGGCACCACGATCAGCACCGTATACAAAACCAGCATCATCCGGATGGAAAACCGGCTCAAATATCTGGTACGGAAGGTCCGCCACCAGGAATGGAGGCTTCCTTTGTTGGCTGTCTTACTTCTGCTCATACAGTTCCCTTCGATTTCTTTTGTTTCACCGTTAAAATAACATTGACAACGGTGATGCACAAAATCACCGCCGCACCGGCAATAAATACCGGCCGGTATTTTGTTATATCCGTATTCGACGCGGTTTCCAGCGCCAGCTTTTCTTCCTCGGTCAGCTCCACCGGTTCATCCCCGGCAAACAGCTCGATTTGGCTGCTGTTGCCTACCAGCACAACCGTTCCCAGCACATCCGTATACTGCCAGGAGTTGCCGCTGGCGGAGTTCCAGCAGATAATGCCGGTTCGGCTGCCTGCGCCGTTATCGTCGTTGATCTGAATTTCAAAGCCGATCTTGTCGCCCACCATAGGCTGCAGCTCCGTAAAGGGCACTGCCATCTCCACCACATAGCCGTTGGAGGCTACGCTGGATGCGCCGCTGAACCGGTCGAAGCCGGCACTGTAGCCGGGACCGTAACCGGAAAGATCGTTTTCCTTGGCACCTACACGCCACTGGCCGCAGGTTTCATTGAATTCAATATTCCGGCCTTCCTTCACATTGCGTTCGTCAATCACCACCTCAGTGGAATCCCGGAAGTAGGCAAAGGACTGGTTGGAATAGGAGATCACCGGGTCTTTGACTACCGCCAGCACATAAAGATGGGTCTTATCCCACATCAGCCGGGCATTGGCCGACACAGTCGTACGGTTGCCGCTGACATAGGAAAAGTTTCGGGTATCCACATCCATGGAAATGGCATCCAGCCAAATATCGTCCACCTGACCATCGATCTGGGGCGTACCCATCACCGCATAGGTCTGCCGGGTCTCGGTATTCCAGTTCACCAGGGAGGTGTCAAAAATATCAAAATCCGCATTGGCGATCATATTGGTGCCGTAGGCATCCTGCCGGTACAGCCGCAGCGTATCGATCTGCACATAGCTTTCCGCGTTTCCGGAGGTGGCAATGATGATCTGACACTGACCGCCGGTAATGGAAATATCCTTTAGCTCCAGCTTTTGGAAGCTGTCGTATGCACCAAGCTGCAGCACATGGTCCTGATCCGCTTTGACGGTGACCGTGGCATTTTCATGGGTGCCGTTGGATTTTACATAGCAGGAAAAATCGTAAGTACCCGCAGGCAGATCCGTCACCGTCTGCTGGGCCGTTGCCTCAAAGGCGGTACGGGCAAACTGGGTCAGGCAGTACTTGCCGGCGTGGTTAATGGGGTCAAGGTAAGAGGCTGTCTGTTCGCCGCCGGTCTGCCAGGAGGGGATCATATTGGTGACGGTGATCTTTTCAAAGTTCTCCACCACCGCGTTAACAACGGTAACGCTTGCGATGATTTCCACGTCACTGCCCTTTAAGATGCCCTTCACCCGGTAGCTGCCGGTCTTTTCATAGGGCTGAACAGTTTCCCATTCTACCTCTATCAGCTTTTGGGTTCCGTCCTGCATCCGCACCGGAATACGGACAGGCATATCCGGAACCGCCCCCACTGTCACACTGACATATACCGGCTCAATATAGGAAACCGATTGGGTATCCTCGCTATTCTTAGACAATATATCCTCCAAACCGGCACCGCCGTATGCGCCGATATTGGGCTTTTGCTCGTCGATGGCAAAGCCAAAGTAGTCCCGGCCGCCTGCGTTTTCCACTGCCATACCGGCCGTCAGGGCAGGAGACCCTTTTTTCAGCATATAGCCATCCACCGTCCACATGCCAACGCCGCCGCTGCCCGGGGATATTAGCATGGGATCGTCGGTGATCTTAAAGGGGTCCTCCGGTTCGCTCATGGGATGGTTGCCGTACATCAGGTTGTTGGAGAAGGTAATGCCGGTCTGTCCCAAATCGTAGTCACCGGTACCCAAATTGTAGATCAGGTTGTTATAGAAATAACATTCATAAGGCCAGGCGCTGCCCCAGTCCCATGTGTCCACAATGGCGGTTTTGGACCCCTGAGCCGTGTAAATGGTGTTGTTGTAGAAATAGTTGCGGTAGGTATTGCCGGAGAGCATCAAGCCCAGATTGCCGTCATTTTGGCTGATGTTGTAGCGCACCACCGTATCCCGGGTATAATATCCCACCGCGCCTGTGCCTACCTCACCGGGAGCGCAGATCAAGATGAAGCCGCCCTCATTATCGTGGCTGTAGTTGTACTGCACCAGGGTATTTTCGGAGAAGCTGTCCACATCAAAGCCTTCGCCGTCGTGGGTATAGCGGGTGTTATAGGCCTCGTTGAACTGCATCACGCAGTTGGTGGAATTGTAAACCCAAATGGCCACATTGGCATCGGTAGCCCGGGCATTGCAGTTTTTGGCGGTGTTGTATTCCACGATGCCGCCCTCGCAGTTTTTCATCACAATGCCGTCGCCGCCCACATCGTCCAGGAAGTTGCCCCGGATCACCACATCGGTGCAGGGCACCCAGGTGCCGGGCTCATAGGTACCCAGCCGCTTATCCTCCCAGGAACGGAAGGCATCCAGCGTAATGCCGGTACGGTCTGTGTGCCGGACGGTGTTGTTTTCGATCCGCACATGATGGAACCAGCTTTTAACGGCTGTGCCGGAAATGGTCAGGAAAATGCCGCCGCTGACCTTGGTGGTCAGGTCACCGGCAATATCGTGCAGATAGTTGTCGGTGATATAAACATGGTCCAACTGACCGAAGTCCTCAACAATAATGTTCATGCCGTACTTCACACCGGGCAAGTTGGCACCGTTGATGTCCAAATTCCGGATGTGCCAGTAGGGCTGGTTTTTCAGGGAGACAATGGACTCATTGCGTCCGTCAGCCATGATCATAGGCTTTGGGCCTGTGCCGTACATATCGATAACAATGGGTGCGCCTGCGCTGCCGCTGCCGGCAGGATACAGGTGGCCCACAAACACAGAGCCTGCCTTGAACAGGATCCGGTCACCGGGCTGAAAAACTGTGCCGTTTACCTTATCCAGGCTTTTCCAGGCCTGGGCCTGGGATGTGCCGGCGGCTTCGTCGGAGCCTTCGTTACTGTCGATATAATACGTAGTACCCTGATCTGCCGGTTCTGCATGGGCATGGACCGCCGGAAGCAGCAGCAACACTGCCACAAGGGTCACCAACCAGCCAAAAAGCTTTTTATTTCGCACAGCCTTTGCGCCTCACTTTCCCACAGCAGGCAACTCCTGCTGCTGCACATTGATATTCTCAAGAGCCTGGGCCACCGCCTGATCCAGCATCTGCTGCTTGCAGCGGCTGCGCACCACCTCTTCACATTCTTCGTAGGGGATGGGTCGTCCCTCCGCAAAGCTTTCGCTTTGTATCAGAAAGCTTGCCCCATCAGCTTCCCGGTAGATCCTCTGCCCGGGGGTCTTTAACTGCTCCAGTCCGTCACCCACCAGTGCCAGTATCTCCGGATAGTACTTGGCGGCATCCGCATCCAGCGTGACCTCCGTAAAGGTTACCCCGTCCGCAGAACCGTTCCTCGCCGCCTGCTCCAGTGTTTTTTGGGCATCCTGCTGACTGCCGGTCTGCCAAATCTGAAGCTGCCATACGTCCGTATCCCGAAATTCGTCTTTATGCTGCTCGTAGTATTCTTTTAACGCCGCACTGTCCGGATCGTAGCTGTGCATCAATTGCAGGCTGTACGCCGAGTGCAGGTATACATAGTAATCATACAGACCGTAGGCCTGTACGCCATAGGGATTTCCGTCATCCTTTTGGTTCTGCCATTGGTCCAAAAAAGCTTCGTAGGTAAAGTCCCACAAGCCGTGGCTGCGGAAAAGCTGCTGCCGGGCCTTATAGCCCTTGAGCGCTTTCACCGTCAGCTCCTGGGCATACCCGCCCAGGGTCGTTTCCTCATAGGGTTCTGTATACCAGTCCCCGCCCGGGTCCTGACTGAGCATCAGGACCTGGGGGCGGACTTCATTTTCATAGATCAGCAGAAATTCCTCCCGGCTGACCGTTTCAGGCGTATGAGGCTTCCCTACGGCAAGCAGAACAATGACCGCCACCGCAACAGCCAAAACTGCCGCGGACAGGATCACGATAGCTTTTTTTCTGCCTGCCATAGGGTTTGCCTCCTTTTTAGTAAACGATGATGAAATCGACAAGAATTAGTAGCGAGAGTTTTTGACACGAATTAAAGTTCAGAAAATGCCGGAATACTGGATGTATTTCAAATTTTATGAACTGAAAAGTTGGGGCAAAAGATCCGCTAATAATCGCAGACGATTTCATCAGCGTTTACTCTACTTCTTTTTCCGTTCCTTCGATACCGCCACGATCACAACGACGCAGATAACAGCCAGCGCCAAAACCGCTGCCGCAGCATATCCGATCCAGGGGATACCACCGGGCTGCTCTGGCTCCTTGGTGTCATCTTCGATCTGGCCCTGAGGCGGCTGGGTTCCCTCCAACTCACCGGCCGGAGGCAAATCACCGCCGGCAGCCTTCAGCACTTCCGCAAAGTCGCCGTTTACCAGCAGATTTGTCTTGCTGGTATCGCCCTTGCGGTACAGGCATACATCCTCCACCATCATCCAGTTATCGGCGTTGGCATCGTGCCAGAAGGAAACCAGCACCTGTCCGCTGCTGACCTCCACCTCCAGCCGGATCTGCATCCAAATGCCGGATTTGGGGATCTTGGTGCCTGCCTGGGCATTGGGATCTGCCTGATCATAGCCCTTCAGCAGCATAGCCGCATCATATTGTCCGCCGCTGGATTTGACCCAAGCGGTCAGCACATAGGTTCCGTTTTCCAGGCCGGTGACGGTCTGTGTCAGGCTGGCTGCCTGCTTCGCCGCGGTGTAGAAGCCGATGCTGCCCTCCTCGGTGATGAAGACTGTGCTCAAATCGTTGTTATCAGTCCAAATTTCCCAACCCTGAGGCAGGTCCTCTGTTCGTACAGGCGGCTGAGTCTGTTCCGTTTCCAAGGTTTCAAAGTCGCCGTTTACCAGCAGATTGGCCCGTTCCGGATCACCGTTCTCATACAGCTTCAGATCATCCAGCATCAGCAGGCTTCCCTGAGGACCGGCGGCGTAAATGCCGATCTCCACATAATCATCCAGGGTTCGGAAGGTCAGACTGAAGGGTTCATAGCCTTCCATCCGCTTGTCACTGAAGCACAGCTTTCCGTCCTTGCCGTTGGGTCCGACCAAAACATCCGCAGCCTCCAATTCGCCGCTCTTGTAGATGTATCCCTCCAGGGTGTAGCTTTGGCCGGGCTTCAGCTCCAGCCGCTGTACAAAGGTATAGCCGATCTTGCCGTACTGGCTGGTCAGTGCCAGGGCATAGTTGCCGCTGTGGGCATGGTCCGTCAGGAACCGGTAATTGGTGCCGGGATTGCTGTTCCAGCCCTCTGTCCAGCCGGGAATATCCCTGTCTGTCAGGGAAACGCTGATAGGCGTTTGCGGCGGCAATTCATTTTCCGCGTACTCAAAGCCGCCGTTTTTCAGCAAATTTTTCCTGCTGTTCTTCTTAGTCAGCTCCACCTGGTCCACAATGATCCAGTTATCCGGATTGCCATCGTTCCAAATGGAAATCTGCACCTGGCCGGAGGTCACTTCAAATTCCAGTTCAATTCTGGTCCAGATGCCGGTCTTGGGGATCCTGGTGCCGGACTGGCCTGCCGGGCTTTCCTTGTCATAGCCCTTGGCCAGCAAGGCCGCGTCATTCTGACCGCCGCTGGAGCGGACATAGGCTGACAGCACATAAATGCCGTTTTCCAGGCCGGTCACATACTGGGTCAGGCTGGAAGCATGCTTTGCGGTGTTGACAAAGGCAGCCGCCTGCTTGCCTTCATAGGCGGTATTGGTCACAAACAGTTGGCTCTTATCGTCATTTTCTGCCCAAACCTCCCAGTCCAGGGGGTAATCATAGGCCTTTTCCGGGGCGGCGGTCTGCGGTCTTTCCATGACTTCAAAGCCGGGGTTTTCCACCAGATTGGTCTGCTTCTTATCCGCAGTCCTGTAGACCTTCACATCATCCATCAGGAACAGTGCACCCACAGGTCCGTCGCAGAAAATTTCAACCGGCACGGTACTTTCCTGAGCCGTAAAGGTCAAGGTGGCCTTTGTCCAGGTGTCCGCCGAAATATCCTTCAGGCTCAGCTTGTTGGTAGTGCCGCTGATCAGCAGATCCAGCATTTTAAAGCTGCCGCTGCGCAGCACATAGCCTTCAAAGGTGTATGTTTCGCCCACTTTCAGGTTTCTGACAAGCTGTCCAAAGGTATAGCTGATGGCGCTTTGTGTGCCCGTCAGTGCCAGGGCATACTTTCCGCTGTGGGCGTATGTGGTCAAATAGCGGTAGTTGGTGCCTTCATTTCCGTTCCAGCGAGTGACCCAGCCGGGGATCTCCACATCCTCCAGAGGTACCTCCATAGACGGTTCTGTGGGCAGCTCCGGCTCCGAGGGTTGGGTAGGAGCAGGCGGCTCGCCGTTTTTGACCTTTTCAAAGCCTCCGTTTTTCAGCAAATTCTTGCTGCCATTTTGGGCAATCAGCTCCACCTGGTCCACGGCAATCCAATTTCCCTTGTTGCCGTCGTTCCAAATAGAGATCTGCACCTGACCGGAGGTCACTTCAAATTCCAGCTCGATCCTGGTCCAAATGCCGCTCTTGGTGATCTTGGCACCGGACTGTCCTGCCGGGTTTTCCTTGTCATAGCCCTTAGCAAGAAGTGCCGCGTCATTTTGTCCGCCGCTGGAGCGAACATAGGCAGACAGCACATAAATGCCGTTTTCCAGGCCGGTTACATACTGGGTCAGGCTGGAAGCGTGCTTTGCGGTGTTGACAAAAGCGAAGCCGTAGCTGCCGTCCCGGGCAGTATCTGTCACAAATAGCTGCGTATTGTCGTCATTTTCCGCCCAAATATCCCAATTGACCGCATAGTCAAAGACTTTTTTCGGTGCCTTGGTCTGAGCTGCTTCCATCACCTCAAAGCCGGGGTTATTTACCAGGTTGGTCTGCTTTTTATCTGCGGTCTTATAGACCGCCACATCGTCCATCAGGAACAGCGCACCGGCAGGACCGTCGCAGAAAACCTCCATCGGCACGGAGCTTTTCTCCGCCACAAAGGACAGCGTCACCTTGACCCATTCCTCTGCCGGGATATCCTTCAGGCTCAGCTTATTCACGGTGCCGTTGATCAGCACATCCAGCATGGTAAAGCTGCCGCTGCGCAGCACATAGCCCTCAAAGGTATATTCCGCGCCGACCTGCAGCTTCTGCAGAATCTGACCGTAGGTATGTCCGATGGGGCTGTCCTTACCGATCAGTGCCAAGGCATGCTTGCCGCTGTGGGCATAGGTGGTCAGATAATGGTATCTTTTCCCCTCATTGCCGTTCCAGCGCACCACCCAGTCCGGAATATCCGTTTCCTTCAGGGGTACTTCCATAGGCGGCTCTGTCGGACCGATGGGCTCTGTAGGCTCCGACGGCTGGGTGGGAAGAGGCTGCTCACCGTTTTTCGCCTGCTCAAAGCTGCTGTTCTTCAGCAGATTGGTGTAGCTTGCATCATCCTTTTTGACAAGCTCTGCCTGATCCACGGCAATCCAGTTGCCCTTGTTGCCGTCATTCCAAAGAGAGATCTGCACCTGGCCGGAGGTCACTTCAAATTCCAGCTCGATCCTGGTCCAAATGCCGCTCTTTGTGATCTTGGTGCCGGACTGGCCTGCCGGGTATTCCTTGTCATAGCCCTTGGCCAGCAAGGCCGCGTCATTCTGACCGCCGCTGGAGCGGACATAGGCAGACAGTACATACACACCATCTTCCAGGCCGGTTACATACTGGGTCAGGCTGGAAGCGTGCTTTGCGGTGTTGACAAAGGCAAAGCCATAGCTGCCGTCCCGGGCGGTATCTGTGACAAATAGCTGAGAATTGTCGTCATTTTCCGCCCAAATATCCCAGTTTGCAGCATAATCGAAGACCTTTTTCGGTGCTTTGGTCTGAGGGGTTTCCATCACCTCAAAGCCGGGGTTTTCCAACAGATTGGTCTTGCCGCTGTCGGAGGTCTTATAAACCGTTACATCATCCAAAAGGACGATAGCCTTTGCACGGGCATCGCCAAACAGCTCCAGGGCCATAGTGCTTTCGCCAGGGACAAAGGTCATGGTCACTTTGCTCCACTGGTCCTCCGGAAGCTCCTTCAGGCTCAGCTTGTTGGCATTGCCGCCGACCATCAGGTCCAACATTCTGAACTTTCCGCTGCGCAGTACATAACCCTCCAGGGTATATTCCTGCCCAACCTCCAATTTGCGCATCAACTGGCCATAGGTGTAGCTCAGTGCGCTGTCTGTTCCGGTCAGGGCCAGTGCATAGCGGCCACTGTGGGCGTGGGTCGTCAAATAGCGGTAGTTTGTGCCTTCGTTGCCGTTCCAGCGGGTGATCCATGCAGGAATTTCCACATCCTCCAGCGGCACCTCCATAGGCAGCTTCAAAACCGGGTCCTGAATATTCTGACCGTCGGACATATCCAGCGTCTGAATGGCGCTTGCCCGGTAGAACTTGTCTTTACCGGTGGAATAGTTGACCACCTTGACCTTGCTGCCATCCTCACTGAACATCAGCAGAGTTGCCATGGCAAAGGGTGCTTTGCCTGCTGCCAGATAATCATCCCGGTCATCACTTTGACTGTCGATGAGCATCTCGGTAACAATGTTATCCCCGGCACCGCCCTGCTGGCGCACCACCACATCGGTGCTGTGAATATGGCCGCTGAGGACCATTTCAATATTTTCGTGCTTGCCGATGAGCAATTCCCAAAGGTCCTGTCCCACCAGCTCGCAGCGGTCGGAGGTGTCCAGCCACTGACCCTGCGCGCTCAGATACGCGTGGGTGGTAATGATGACCTTGTGATCCGGATGAGCAGCCACAACGCTGTCCGCCCATGCGATCTCCGCCTCTGAGTGGTTATAGTCCAGCGTCAGGATCAGCCATTTGGTCTGTCCCACTGTCAGGGTGATATAGGCATTGGCCAGGGAGCCGCCTTCTTCGTACCATCCCTGGATTTGGCTGTGATAGCCCAGGTCCTTCATGCTGTTTTCGAATACAGCCGTATCATTATCCGGATATTCGGGAATGGAATCGTGATTTCCCTTAACCAGAGTATAAGGAATTCCGGTAGCATGGAGCTTGCCGATAGAGGCCACCGCGTGGGCCCATTCCTTCAGTGACTGGGCTTTGGTGCTTTCGTCTGCGTTGCTGGGAGAGGTATCTGCAATGTCACCCAGGCCCAAAACCGCCTGAATATTGTATTTCTCCCGGTTCTCCACGATCCAGCCGTACAGCTCGCCCAGGTAATCGTTGCCCTTTTGGGTATCGCCCCGGTTGGTATACTGGGTATCACCCACCGCCACAAAGGCGTAGGGGTATTTTTCCAGAGTATCCTCGGTCAGCCGGTCGAAATATTCGCCGTAGTACACTGCGTCATAGCCATGACCGGTCAGATCTGTGATGACATTGGGATCCTTCTGTTTTTCCAAATCCCACTGCGCCATGACGCCCTGAGCACTGCTGAGTGTGAGGCTGAATAAGCTGCCGGCAAAATAGTTTTCGTTGCCCGGTGTGTGGTCACCTGCCAAAGCGAAGGCATCTGTCCAAATGTCTGTGGGTACTTCAAAGGCTACAGTTTGCTGCAATGCTTCATTGACATAGCAGCTTGCCTGGGCGTTTTCCCACATTACTTTCAGCGTCACCTTTTCGCCGGTGCGCAGATCTGCTTCATCAAACACCGCTTCCGCGGCTTCGCCGTCTGCCTGTACAGCACGCAGATAGGGCTGCCCCTGTCCGTTAACGCCAACGGTAAAGCCGGCTTTTTCCAAATTGCTCAGCAGGACGCCGCCCCGGCCATCTTCCGCTGTCAGGCACAGCTCCGCTTCTACGCTCACCGGCACCTGTTCAAAGGCTTTATCCACCTTCAGCATATGGGAAGCACCGGAAACGGCAGCTTCAAAATCGCCGTTTTCCAGCAGATTGGTCTGATTGGGGTCGTCAGCCCGGTAAATTTTCAGGTCATCGGCCAGCAGCAGACCGCCCTGAGGACAGACTGTGAAAATACTGAAGGTACTGTCCGTTCCGGCAACAAAGCTGCCGGTGCAAAGGGTCCAATCCTCTATCTGCCAATCCTTTAGCTGCAGGAATGTGCTGCCCATCATCAGGCTGACGGAGGAGAAGCTTCCGGTCTTGCGGAAATAACCCTCGAAAATGTATTCCGCATCCTTCTGCAGTCCGTTGACTGTTGTGGCAACGGTGTGGCTCATTTCCGTTTGCAACGCCGTCAGCGCCAATGCGTACTTGCCGCTGTGGGCATAGGTAGTCAGAAAGCTGCTGCGGTACTGATCCTGATTGTTCCAGGATACATACCACCCCTCCGGCTGCTTATGGGCACCTGCATAGGTGATCTCCACCGGCTGAGTCGGTTCCGGCTCGGTAGTTTCCGGTTCTGTTGTTTCCGGCTCGGTAGTTTCCGGCTCGGTGGTTTCCGGTTCGGTGGTCTCCGGTTCGGTGGTCTCCGGCTCGGTGGTCTCCGGCTCGGTGGTCTCAGGCTCTGTAGCTTCCGGCTGCACCTGGCAAGCCTCAAAGGAACCATCCTCCACGCCGTTGACGAAGGCCATATCCTCCGTCATACTGCCCCAGAAGCCATAGCCCTCCAATCCGTCTATGTAGAAATAGTTACCGGCATCCAGCACAAGGTTGAATTCCAGCTCTGCCCGGTCATATTCCGGACCGCACCACACACCAAAGGCGGTATCCTTATTTTCATTCAGTGCTGTCCACTGACTTCCAATGGCTGCGATCACATCATCGGCAAAATTGCAGCGGTTACCGCCGGCTGCCGGTTCTACCGGGTTGATCGCACCGACCCAGCTTCCCTCGGACAGCTTGCCCTCTACCTTGGCATACAGCTTCATACCAATACCGGCTTCGCCGTTGGCTTGCATACCCAAATCTGTTTTATACAGCTTATAGCGCAAGCAAATATTGGCTTTTTCGGTGGGGTGACCGATCCGCAGGCTGTTGCTGCCCTGGCTGCCGCCTTCCACCACTGTCACATAGTCGGCATCTGCCGCTGTGCCGCCGTTCCAGTACACATACCAGTTTTCGCCCAGCTCCTTCTGCACATCGGTCCAGCCGTCCTGGGACTGGGTGGTTTCCGGTTCTGTTTGATTATCCTCAAAGGAGCCGTTTTTCACCACATTCACAAAGGCCATATCTCCGATATCGCCCCAAAAGCCGTAGCCCTGCAGATCGTCCAAATAGAAATAGCTGCCCGGCTCCAGCACAATGTTGAATTCCAGCTCTGCCCGGTCATATTCCGGACCACACCATACGCCGTAGTAATCCGCCGTTTTGTCGATGGATGTCCAGGCTGTGCCAATGGAGGCCAGTTCCGCATCGGACAGGTTGCTGCGGTTGCCGCCGCCGGGATTGCTCACCGGATTGATCACGCCGATCCAGCTTCCGCTTGCCAGTGCGTTTTCCACCTTGGCAGAGAATTTCATGCCAATGCCTGCTTCCTGGCCTGCTGTCAAGCCCATTTCGGACTTATAAAGCTGATAGCGCAGGCACAGATCGGTTTTTTCCGTGGGATGGCCGATCCGCAGCGCATAATCTCCCTGTGCGCCACCGGAAACGATGCTTAAATAATCCGTATCCTCGCAAGCGCCTCCGTTCCAGTTTACATACCAATTTTCGCCCAGCAGCTCCTGGACGGTCAAGGTTTCAGACAGGGCCTTCATACGGCCGCCGGGAATGTAAACCAGCGAACACAAAAGGGCCACAGCCAACAACATGGCTATAGGTCTGCGCAATAAGCTCAGCTTCATAAAATCCCCTCCAAATATAATCATTTTCCCCTGTGAGCCCGGTTTCGTCAGGGCATACGGGCATATTGTGTCATTATGTACGATTATAGCACAGCTTGCCATCAATTTCGATATCATTATTTTGGATTGGATATCTTTTTTTGTGTATTTTTCATAAATATAAGGGCCGCTCGAAACGAGCGGCCCCTCAGGTATTAGCTTGCTACAAAGCTTTCCGCGGCAATATGGTAATCGTATATTGCCTGCACCAGATCCTTCAGGGACTGGTCTGTAGCGTCGTGATAGAACTTTCTTGCCATATAGCTGATGGCATTGTAGGTAACGCTTACGGTTTCGGTGCTGTCCGCGGCAGTTACCAGTACGGTTATCGCATCGTCCAGTGCTGCCGGATTGATGCTGTTTACCTGCACATAGTACTTATCATTGCTGGCCACCGGGGTCAGGACATTGCCACTGCCGTCGGTGAAGGTGTAACGGGAAATATCCTCAGCAGTGAAATAGTACCGGATGGCGATCTTGGACTTCATCAGCAGGCTTGCGCCATAGAAGTCAATGCCCACAATGGTGTCGGTCACAGCCATGCCGCTGTCTTCCGGAATTGCATGGGAGGCAGGCAGAGTGATGCCTTCGCTTGCCAATGCATCTGTATTGTAGGCAAAGTAGGTCTGCGCCGCACCGCCATAGCCCAGCATAGCCGTCACCAGGGCCTTGGCCTTGTCGTCAAAGTCCTCCGGCTTTTCTGTTAGAATGTAATCGGCATACTGACGGACAGAATACTCTGCGGCTTCGCCGTACAGACCGCTGGTCACAAGCTGCACCTTTACGGTATCCCGCATTTGGGGAGCTGCTGTATGGACTGTGAACCGATAAAGGCCGTCCTCACCGATCTCCGGAACCTCCAGGTAGACCGGCGCAGTATTGCCAACGGTAACCATCAGCTTGGTATCCGGGTCTGCCACAACAGCTTCTTCCAGGTCCATATACAGGTTCATGCCAACATCCTCTGCAAGGATCAAATTCCACTGCTCCACACCGCTTTGCGCCGCAAACGCAGGCCGCTGCCACTGCAGGCAGGGATTTTCAAAAGCGCCGTTGCACAGCATATTGGGCAGTGCGTTGCTCAGGCCGTTGACGATGGAAAGCTCGTCTATGTACAGGAAGCTGCCGGCAGGCAGGTTCACATACAGCTGCACCAGCAATGTGCCTGTGCTGACCCAAACATCGGTGGTATCATAGGCGTGCTGGACATGTGCCCACTCCTCACCCACATTGGCAAGGGAATATCTTCTGACTGCACCGGACAGAGATCCGTCATACAGCTCAAAGCTGGCATCCAGCACCGGGCCTTCTGTCTTGGCCCACAGGTCAAAGCTGTAACCACCCTCCACGGGGGCAGGAAGCTGCAGATGCAGGGTATAGTTGGTGGCTTTTTCGGAGCTGCCCAAACGCAGGGCCTTGCCGCTGTATCCGCCCTCTACAAGCTGAGCATAGTCTGCATCCGGTGCATTTTCTCCGTCAACATTCCAGGCGCAGTACCACTGCTCAAAGGACTGGTTTGCACCGCCCTTGGCTGCCACGGTATAGGGCCGGTTGTCTGCGTCGTAGCAAATGCCGTAGCCCTGCAGATCGTCCAGGTAGAAATAATCGCCGGGCTCCAAAATAATGTTGAATTCCATACGGGTGTGGTCGTACTCTGCACCGCTCCACACGCCGTAGAAGGTGCTGGTCTGATCAAATTCCGTCCACTGACTGCCGATCACAGAAAGGTCTGCGATATCAGACCGGTTGCCGCCGGCTGCGCCCTTGACGGGATTGGTCATGCTGATCCAGGAGCCTTCCTGCAAGCCACCCTCTGCCTTGGCAGAGAATTTCATGCCCATACCCAAAGCGCTGTCAGAGGCCAGACCAAGATCTGTCTTATAGAACATCTTGTTCAGAATGAGGCTGGTTTTTTCCGTGGGGTGACCGATTCGCAGGCTGTATTTACCATGGGTGCTGCTGTCGGCGATCTTCAAAAATTCGATAGCAGGCAGATTTTCATTGCCGTTCCAGGAGACAAACCAGCTATCACCCAGCAGCTTCTGAATATCGTTATCCGCCTGGGTGACCTCTACCGCAGCGGTAACCGTCACATCACTGTCCTCCAGGGTGCCTGCCACAGGATAAATACCCTCCCGGTCGTAGACCCGGATATTCTGCCAGTGTGCTGCTGCCCACTTTTCTGTGCCGTCGGCAGCACGGACAATGATATAATCCGGCAGGCCCGGCAGCATGCCGGTCTGTGCCTGCACCCGTACCGGGTAGATATAGGCGATCTGCTGCGGATCCACACGGCCCTTATCGTGCACACCGGTCACGCCGCTGCCGCCGTAAGCGCCAATGTTGGGGGCCTCGGCATTGACTGCAAAGCCAAAGTAATCCTTGTCCCCGGCATTTTCGATGGCCTTGCCGGCACCGATGGCAGGAGAGCCTTCCATCAGCATATAGCCGTCCAGGCTGGAGATGCCGGTCTCACCGCTGCCCGGGGCCACCAGCATGGGATCTTCTGTGATCTTGCCGCTGTCTGCCGGTTCGGAGTCGGGGTGATTGCCGTACATCAGGTTGTTGGAATAGTCAATGGTTGTGCTGTAGGTTTCATAACCGCCGGTACCCAAATTGTAGATCAGATTGTTATAGAAGCTGCTGCCGGTGGGAATAGCACCCCACTCATAAACCTCTACAATGTTGGTATCCAGCTCTTCGCCTACATAAATGGTGTTGTTATACACCTGCGTGTTGGAGATATTGCCGGAGTACATCACGCCAACACGGCTGTCATTCTGACTGATGTTATAGCGCACCACCGTGTCCTTGGTGTAGAAGCCGGACATGCCACTGTCCTCACCGGGCGCGCAGACCATGATAAATCCGCCTTCATTATCGTGGCTGTAGTTATACTGCACCGTGGTATTCTCACAGAAGCTGTCCACGTCAAAGCCTTCGCCGTCCTGAGACCAACGGGTGCCGTATGCCTCGTTGTACTGCATCACGCAGTTGTTGGAATTGAATACCCAAATGGCCACATTGGCCTCATCCGACCGGGCATTACAGTTTTTGGCAGTGTTGTATTCCACGATGCCGCCGTCGCAATTCTTCATTACGACGCCGTCTCCGCCGATATCATCCAGGAAGTTGCCCCGGATGATCACATCCGTAGAGGGCACCCAGGTGCCGGGCTGATCCTCAGCAATTCGCTTATCCTCCCAGGACTGGTAGGCATCCAGGGTAATGCCGGTGCGGTTGACATGGCGAACGGTGTTGTTTTCCACACGCACATGGTCGTACCAGGTCTTCACCTGGGTACCGGCCACGGTCAGGAAAATACCGCCGTTGACCTTGTTGGTCAGATCACCTGCCACATGATGCACTTCGTTATTGCGGATGTAAATATGGGAAAGCTTGCCGCAATCCTCCGCCTTCACCAAAATGCCGTACTTAACCGCCTGATGGTTGCCGCCGGAAATATCCAAATTGTTGATTTCCCAGTAAGGCTGATTGTACAGGCAGACCACCGCGTTTTGCGTGCCATCACTGATGATCATGGGCTTTGCGCCGCTGCCGTACATATCCACGGTGATGGGGTAACCTTCTTCACCGCTGCCTGCCGGGTGCAAATTGCCGCTGAACACACTGCCGGCCTTAAAGAGTATCTTGTCACCGGGCACAAAGGTCATGGCATTGACCTTGTCCAGGCTCTTCCAGGGTTCTGCCTCCGAAGTACCGGAATTGTCATCGGAGCCAAAGCTGCTGTCCACATAGTAGGTCGTACCGGGCAGGTCCGCCTTTTCGGTGGAAAGGTTCAGCCCATTACCTTCAAAGCCGCCGTCGGAAAGCATATTGGAGCAATCGGTGCTCAGCCCCTTGACGATGGAAATGTCATCCAGGTAGAGGTAGCTGCCTGCCGGCATTACCACAAACAGCTGCACCAACAGGCTGCCGGAGTCTACCCACACATCGGTCACATCATAGGTGTGCGCAATATGGGTCCAGTCGCTGCCTACATCTGCCAAAGAGTACCGCTTGACTGCGCCGTTCAGCGCACCGTTATACAATTCAAAGCTGGCTGTTTCCACCGGTCCTTCTGCCTTTGCCCACAGGTCGAAGCTGTAGCCGCCTGCCTGGGGTGCGGAAAGCTGAAGCTGCAATGTATAGCCGGTGGGATGGTCGGCATTGCCGATCCGCAGAGCCTTTCCGGTCTGTCCGCCGTTGACAACGCAGGCATATTCTGCATCCGATGCCAGGGTGTCATGCTCGTTCCAGGCGCAGTACCACTGCTCAAAGGAACCGTTATGCACCACATTGATATCGGCCATCTCGCCGATATCACCCCAGAAGCCATAGCCCTGCAGGTCATCCAGGTAGAAATAGTTACCCGGCTCCAGCACGATATTAAATTCCATTTCCGCCCGGTCATATTCCGGACCGCACCATACACCGTAGAAGTCCGCAGTCTTGTCGATCAGCGTCCAGTCGGTGCCGATGGCTGCCAGGTCGTCGGCTGACAGATTGCTGCGGTTGCCGCCGGTGGCAGGCTCGATGGGGTTGATCATGCCGATCCAGCTACCCTCCGCCAATGCGCCATCCAGCTTGGCGGCAAATTTCATACCGACACCGGTTTCCTTACCTGCTTCCATGCCCATCTCGGTTTTATACACCTTGTAGCGCAGGCAAAGATCGGTTTTTTCCGTGGGGTGACCAATCCGCAGGCTGGAATTGCCGTGGCTGCCGCCCTGGACGATGCTCAGATAGTCCGCATCTGCCAAGCTGCCGCCGTTCCACTGGACATACCAATTCTCGCCCAGCATTTTCTGCAGCTTATTCCAGGAAACGTCCGCCACATCAAAGCTCATAGGGCAGCCCTCAAAGCCGCCGTCACACAGTAGATTGGAAAGCTGGGTGCTGTAGCCCTTTACAATGGAGATATCATCCAAATACAGGAAGCTTCCGGCAGGCAACTGCACATAGAGCTGTGCCAAAAGCGTGCCGCCGTCCACCCACATATCTGTCACGCCCTCAGCGTGCTCCACATGGGCCCATTCGCTGCCAATTTCCGTCAGAGAATACCGGCGCACAGAGCCGCCAACGCCGTTATACAGCTCAAAGCTGATGTTGGTGGGTGTGCCCTCGGTTTTTGCCCACAGGTCAAAGCTGTATGCCGCTGCCTGGGGAGCAGACAGCTTCAATTGCAGCGTATAATCCGTATCCAGCTCCGCATTGCCCAGCCGCAAAGCCTTGCCGTTGTAACCGCCGTCCACGATCTGGGCAAAGTCTGCGTCCTTCGTCTGGGTGTTGCGGTTCCAGGCGCAGTACCATCTTTCAAAAGAGCCGTTATGTACCACATTGATATCGGCCATATCGCCGATATTACCCCAGAAGCCATAGCCCTGCAGGTTGTCAAGATAGAAGTAATTACCCGGCTCCAGCACCAGGTTGAATTCCATTTCCGCCCGGTCATATTCAGGGCCGCACCATACACCGTAGAAGTCCGCAGTCTTGTCGATCAGCGTCCAGTCGGTGCCGATGACTGCCAGATCGTCGGCTGACAGATTGCTGCGGTTGCCGCCGGTGGCAGGCTCGATGGGGTTGATCATGCCGATCCAGCTACCCTCTGCCAATGCGCCATCCAGCTTGGCGGCAAATTTCATACCGACACCGGCTTCACCGTCAGCCGCCATCCCCATCTCGGTTTTGTACACCTTGTAGCGCAGGCAAAGATCGGTTTTTTCCGTGGGGTGACCGATCCGCAGGCTGTAATCGCCGTGGCTGCCCCCGGAAACGATATTCAGGTACTGGGTGTCGGCAACAGCGCCGCCGTTCCACTGAACATACCAGTTCTCGCCCAGGATATCCTGCACTGTAACCGCCTCACCGGCTGCGCTGACCTGAAGCACTCCCGGCACCAAAGCCAAAGAGGCCAGCATCACCGCAGACAGTAACATGGCAGTTATTCTGCGAAATATGGTTTGCTTCATAACATAATCCTCCATTCTTTTCTCGTAAATCAACCGTATTATATCACGGCGGCCTGTCAATATCGATATCATTATTTTGGATTTCATATCTTTTTTTGTGTATTTTCTCTAAAAAGATTAGGGGATGCCGCAGCATCCCCCAATCCATTGATCTTTATTCCGCAAAATCCGTTATGATAAAGGGTGCAACCGGTAAGCCGTTTTGACTGTACAGATTGACCGCGTCCATCACATTTTCCACGCCGTAGGATACAGCGGTGCAGTTTTCCATGCCGGTGATATCCACCACAAGCTGATCATTCACCAGGGTGGCTATGGCACTTTGATACACACCGTCTACCATAACTTCCACATTTGCCACTTCCGTTCCCTCACTCAGCAGCAGGCCGCCGCCCACATTTTCAAAGGAAACCGTGATGGTGTTTTCCGTCTTCACCGCAGACACGGCGCTGGGAGACAGCGCGGGCTTATCCGTCTGTCCGTATACCACATTCAGCGCCAGGTCACCGGCACGGCTGCCATAGGTCAGCTTATCGCTGGGGTGAATGTCGTCAGCCTCACCGTGATCCAAACCAACCACAGTATACACATTTTCCGTGGTCTGCATCATGTCCCACTGCATCACACGGAATTCTCCGTAGGGAGAGTCCGGCTCACCGCCGTACTGTACCAGCTGGAACACGATAAAGGGCATATCACATTCAAATTCCCCACGCCACTGTTCAACCAGTACGTTAAACAGTGCCGGATACTTTTCAATATTACCGGCCGAGCAGTTGTTACAGCCCTGATACCACAGAGCACCCGCAAAGCGGAAGGGTGCCATTTGGGCCACCTGGTAATTGTAGCACAGGGTTTCATAAACCTCCTGGTCCACGCTCTTGCCGCCGGCAGCGTCCAAATGCTCCTGATCCAGCCACTGCTCGATAAAGGTACCGCCGTTGGCTGTCACCACAATACCCACCGGAATATTTTCACCCAAAGCCTGCTGAATACGCAGGCCAAAGGCTGCGCCGATAGCAGAGTGCGGTCCGATGCTTTCCGCGCTGCTGACTGCCCAGGCAGAAACATCACCGGCTGTCACCTGAGGCACCTGGGCATAGCCTGCGGGGTGATTGTAAAGCCGCACAAGATCATTATCCGCTACAGCAGCGTACTGCGTCTGTGCCTCTTCCTTTAACTGCTGGACCTGCAGCGCCATATTGGACTGACCGCTGGCCAGCCATACTTCGCCCACCAAAACGTTATGGAACACAAACAGGCGTTCCGGGTATTGCACCACCATAGTTCTGCCCTCTGTGCTGGCCTCCATGGGGTCTAAGTCCACACGCCACTGGCCGTTAACTACCGTGGCTGTTTTGGTCTGTCCGGCAAAGGTAACGGTGATCACATCCCCGTCATTGCCGGTGCCGTGTACGGGCACGGAAGCATTTCTCTGCAGCACCATATTGCTGGCAAAGGGAGCCGCAGGCCGGTTATAGGCATCGGAAAAATCGGTATTTTCGAAACCGGGGTCTCCAATCAGGTTGGGAGCCTCGTCAATATAGCTGGAAAGCCACATCTTCCGAACCGTCAGATCGTCAAAGTAAATATAGTCGCCCGGCTCACAGCCGATCAAAAGATTGATGGCCACCGTGCCGGTAGGTGCCCAAATGGACGACTGCAGCTCCGGCTCATTGTTGTAGATATAGGTCCACTCTCCGGAGGCCAGCCCATCCAGGGGCACAAAGCAAATATTTCCGCCGCCGGCACCGGTTTTTCCGTTGCGGATGTAGATACCGGAGCCTTCGGTCACCTGTCCGTCAATTTTCACCCAGGTTGCCAGCTCGGCGCACTGCTCTGTGCCAACCAAAGGTACCAGCAGCTCCAGGGTCATTTCCGTATATTCCGTGGGGTGACCGATCCGCAAGCTTTTTTGTCCGTTTTTGGCTACATCGTCCACGATCTGAACATGATCATAGCCGGAACTGCCGCCACCGGCGTGATAGGTAACATCCCACTTTTCAAAGGAAGCATTTTCGATCAGAGAGACACCGACATTCACTTCTGCGTCGCTGTCTTCCATCTCGTAAACATTCAAATCGTCCACATACAGGTAAGAACCGGCAGGCAGCACCGCCAAAATGTCGATGGCCAGCACACCGGCTTCATTGCCCAGCCAAATGGAGGTCTTGTTGCCCTCCCCATCATCGTTGCCGATATGGGTCCAGTCGGTCAGGTCCATGCCGGACAGAATGTAAGGCTTTGTACCGGAAGCTGGGCTGTTTGCGCCGTCCCGGATATAAACCGCCGTTTCTTCGCCGATCTGACCTACAGCCTTCAGCCAAGCATCGTATTCATAACTGCCATACTGCTCCAACGGAAGCTGAATTTGCAGGGTCAGTGCCGTGTCCTGTGTGGGATGGCCGATCCGCAGGGCGTATTCACCGGTGTGGGCCTCTTCCGAAACAAGCTGCACAAATTCACCGGTAGGCGTTGTGCTGCCGTTCCAAATGCAGCTCCACTGCTGAAAAGGGCCAATGGTGGCAGGCTCATCGCCCGCCACCATTGCTTTTGCAGTCATATGATAATCGTACATAGCCTGCACCAGATCCTTCAGGGTCTGCGCAGTGGTATCATGATAGAATTTTCTTGCCATATAGCTGATGGCATTATAAGTAACGCTCAGGCTCTCGTCGCTGTCCGCAACGGTTACCAATACCGTAATATCGTTGCTCAGCTCTGCCGGATTGATGCTGTTTACCTGCACATAGTACATATCATTGCTGGCCACCGGGGTCAAAGCATTGCCATTGCCGTCAGTGAAGGTATACAGGGTAATATCCTCAGCGGTGAAGTAGTACCGGATGGCAGTTCTGGACTTCATCAGCAGGCTTGCGCCGTAGAAGTCAATGCCCACGATGGTATCTGTCACCACCATGCCGCTGTCTTCCGGAATTGCATTGGCAGCAGGCGGCGTAATGCCGTCACTTGCCATTGCGCCGGTATTGTAGTCAAAGAAGGTCTGCGCAGCACCGCCGTAGGCCAGCATGGCGTTGACCAGGTTCTTAGTGGCCTCATCGTAGTCACCGGCCAAGACGGTGTCTGCATAGCCACGGACGGAGTAGGTTTTGCCCAAAGGCATACCGTTGACTGTGATGGCAACCACATCGGTCATCTGTGCCGCAGCCAGCTCGATGCAGATCTTGCCGTCCACCAGGGTATATTCCACAGGAACATCGTTGACGGTCACAGCAACTGTATCCCCTTCGGCAACCTCCAGCACGAAGTTCAGCGCAATATTATCATCCAATGCCACATTATAGCCGCTGACCGGGTTTTCCAGCATGGGGAGCTCTTCGGTCACGGTATCGCCGCAGACGGAGCAGGTCTTGCTCTGAGAGCCGGCAGCCGTATAGGTGGGTGCCAAAGTTACCACCGGCTCACCGTAGCTGTGACCCAGGGCCGCAACCAGATCGTCCACATAGCTGTCACCGCAGACAGAGCAGGTGTAGGTGGTATAGCCGTCTTCCGTACAGGTAGGCTCTGTTACCACCGCGTCATAGCTGTGCGCGCAGCCGGGTGCATCGGAGGTATCCACCGTCTGAACGCCATTTGCGTGATAGAATTTGCCCTTACCGGTGGAGTAGTTGGCCACCATGACCTCACTGCCATCCTGGCTGAACATCAGCAAGGTTACCATGGCATAGGGTGCCTTTGTGCCGCTGCCGGTGTAGGCAGACTTATCCATCGTCTGAGAGTCGATCAGCATTTCGGTAACGATATTGTTGCCCTTGCCCTGCCGCTGATGGACCACCACATCCGCACTGTGCAGGTGACCGCACAGAACCATTTCGATGTTTTCATACTGGCCGATCAGGCCATTCCACAGGTCCTCAGCAAACATGGTGCATCTGTCGGAGGAGGTGACCCATTCGCCGTTGGCCATCATGTACACGTGGGTAGTTACAATGACCTTGTGGTTGGGGTGTGCTTCCACCACGCCGGCTGCCCAGGCAATCTCTTCCTGGGAATGGTTTTGGTCAATGGTCAAAATCAGCCAGTCTGTTTCGCCCACGGTCAGGGTGATGTAGGAGTTGGCCAAAGAGCCTTCCTCCTCATACCAGCCGTCGATCTGAGTGTCATAACCCAACTGCTTCAAATACGTTTCATAAACAGAGGTATCATTCTCCGGATACTCCGGAATGGCGTCGTGATTGCCCTTTACCAGGGTATAAGGAATACCGGCAGTATGCAGCTTGCCAATGGAGTCGATCGCGTGCTGCCATTCCTTCAAAGACTGGGCCATGGTTTCTTCATTGGTGGTATCGGGAGCGGTATCGCAGATGTCACCCATGCCCATCACAGCCTGGATATTGTACTTCTGCTGATTATCAATGATCCACTGGTACAGATTGCCCATGTAATCGAGACCCTTCTGGGTATCTCCGCGGTTGGTGTACTGGGTATCACCCACCGCCACAAAGGAGTAGGGATACTTGTCCAGAACCGCACTGGGAATGGCATCAAAGTACTCGCCCCAATACAGGATATCGTAGCCGTTGCCGGTGGTATCGGTGATCACATTGGGATCTTCCAGGCCCTCAAAATTCCAGAAGGCCAATTCACTTTCCGCACCGCCTACAGACAGGCTGATCAGGTCACCTGCAAAGTAGTTTTCATTTGCCCGGGTGTTGTCACCTGCCACAGCAAAGGCGTTTTGGTACAGCTCTGCAGCCGCCGGAACAGCCACATCCAGTGTCTGCTTTACTTCGCCGTTCACGGAGCAGGAAAGCTGACTGTTTGCACTGCTGATTGCCAGAGACACTACTTCACCGGTGCGTACATCCACATCGGTAAATACACCTTCCACGGCCGTGCCATCGGAAAGGACTGCGCTGACATAGGGCTGACCGCTGCTATTGATGCCAACGGTATAGCCGGACTTGCCGTTATCATTGCTGAGGATCACGCCGCAATGCTCCGCACCTACAGGCAAACGAAGCTGTGCCTGCACGGAAACAGGCATTTCTGCAAAGGCCTTATCGATCTTCAGCATTTCGCCGGAGGAAGCGGCAACGGTTTCAAAGTCGCCGTTGACCAGCAAATTGGTCTTGGTTGCATCGTCAGACTTGTAGATCACCAGATCGTCAGCCAAAACCTGGCCGCCCTTGGCTGCTGCCGCAAAGATGCTAAAGTTTTTGGTTGCGCTCGCGGTAAAGGTTGCGGTGTATTTTGTCCAGGTCGGGATCGTCTCATTTTTCAGGGACTTAAAGGTAGCGCCGTTCATCAGGCTAAGATAGGTGAAATCGCCAACCTTCTTAAACCAACCCTCAAAGGTATATTCCGCACCCTCCTCCAAAGTGATGGCGTGGGCAATGGTATAGTCCAGTGCGCTTTCCACGCCGGTCAAGGCCAATGCGTAGTTGCCGCTGTGGGCATCGGAGGTCAGATAGTCACTGCGGTACTGGTCTTCGCCCTCCCAGGTTGCATACCAGCCCGCAGGAGCCTTGTGGGCACCTACAAAGGTGGACACCTCGGGAACAACAGGCTTCTCCGGCTGGGCAAAGCCCAGCGCATAGCCCCGGAACATACCGTCGCAAAGCCGGTTGATAGAATCATAGGAATAGGTCGTACCATCACCGCGGGCAATATGGATGTCATCCAGGTACAGGTAAGAGCCGGCAGGCAGATATACATAGATCTGCACCAAAAGTGTGCCGGAATCTACCCAAACATCAGTCACATCATAGGTATGACTGATATGGGTCCAGTCTGCCCCAACATCATTCAGGGAATACCGACGGCGGGCACCGGCTGTTGTGCCGTCAAACAGCTCAAAGGCCGCATCGGTGATTTCTCCCTCTGTCTTCGCCCACAGGTCAAAGCTGTAGCCTATGCCGGCCGGTACTGCCAGCGGAATCTGCAGAGTATAATCCGTAACCTTGTCCGGATGTCCCAGGCGCAAAGTATTTCCGCTTCTGCCGCCCTCGATGATCTGGGCAAACTCGCTGTTGGTTTCCTCACCGTCAGCATTCCAGACGCAGTGCCACTTTTCAAAGGAGCCGTTCTGCATCACATTGATGTTTTTCATTGCGCCGGCACCGCTATAGTTGCCGTAGGTACGGATGTTATCCAAATAGAGATAATTTCCGGCTTCCAATATGATCGCAAACTGAAGCTGTGCGCCGGTGGCATTACCGTCGGCCCATACATCAATAAAGTAATCCTTACTCCACTCGGCGTTGATCGCAGCTTCTTTATCCGTAGCCAAATTTGTTTTCGTGCCGTCGGAGTTTCTTTCGATCATTCTGATCCAGGAGTCCGCTGTATTCAGCGTGCCATCCAGACGCACATCGAACTTTGTGCACAACGCAAGCCCTGTAGCGGTTGCGACACCCAGATCCGCCTTCATAAAGTTGTAGTTAAGCTGCAGCTCTGTTCTTTCAGTGGGGTGTCCGATCCGCAGAGCAAAATTTCCGTGGGTGCCGCCCTCCACAATGCTCAGATACTCAGCAGATGCCAGCTTGCCGGCATTATAGGAAACGTTCCACTTTTCGCCCAGTTTTTTCTGAACTTCATTCCAGGCAGACTCCCAGGTGGTATCATAGTAATGCAGGCAGGAAACGCCCTCGAAACCGCCGTCTCCGATCCGGTTGATCAGATCGTTGCTGTAGCCCAAAACGACAAACATATCGTCAATATACAGATAGCTGCCTGCAGGCAATTCCGCATGAATTTCCAGTACCAATGTACCGGCATCCACAGCCACATCTGTCACGCCTGCCGCATGCTCGATGTGGGTCCATTCTGCACCCACTCCGGCCAGAGAATAGGTAGTCGACGCACCGTCGAAGCCGTTACGCAGAGTAAAATCTGCCGCCGTAACAGCACCTTCTGTCTTTGCCCACAGGTCGAAGCTGTAGGTGCCTGCCTTGGTGGCACGCAGAGGGAACTGCAGGGTATAATTGGTAGCCTTGTCCGCGCTGCCAAGCTGCAGGGCGTGATCACTGCCGTTTCCGCCGTCTGCGATCCGCACAAAGTCGGAATCCTGAGTGTACAGCGCCGTTTCGTTATAGCTGCCGTACCATTTTTCGAAGGAACCGTTCTGCATCACATCGATACCCTTCATGGCACCGGCACCACTATAGTTGCCGTAGGCACGCATATCGTCTACATAGAAATAATGTCCGGCATCCAGACTGATGGCAAATTCCAATCGGGCACCGTCATATGTACCGTCGCACCAAATGTCACTGAAATAATCCTCGCTCCATTCGGATGTCAGGTTTTCAAGCCCCTCAAAGTTATTACGGTTGTTACCTGCCGCGCCGTTCACGTTATTGGTAACACTGACCCAGGAGCCGGACTTGAGCGTGCCTTCCAGCTTCATCTTCAGCTTCAGGCACAACGCCAACGAGGTCCCTGTTGCAACGCCTAAATCAGCCTTTTTAAAATCGTAGCGCAGGGTTATCTCCGTTGCCTGGGTGGGATGGCCGATCCGCAGGGCAAAATTGCCGTGTGCGCCGCCTTCCACAATGTTCAGATACTCAGTGGCATCCACAGCGCCGCCGTTCCAGGAGACATACCACTTTTCGCCCAGGATGTCCTGAACCGTCAGGGCTTCTTCCTCTGCTGCCGTTTCCTCCGCGAAGGCCGTCACAGGCACCAAAGACAGCACCATGGTCAGCACCAACAGGAACGCCAACAGCTTTCTTGTTAAACCTTGCTTCATTTTTAATCCTCCATTCCGTCAACACAAACGATATTGACAGTATTCTACCATACATATTACCTGTCAAATTCGTAAAAGTGAATATCATTTTTTGTGTTTTTCATATCATTTTTAGTGATTTTACCATATTTCCTGAAGCTGAGGGCATTTTATAGCAAAGCCCCCATTCTGCTGAAAGGTTTTCAGCAGAACGGGGGCTTCTCTGATTTATGCTGCGTATTCTACACCGCGCTGGCGGAAAGATCAATTCCGTTCCTTACGGTTTTTTACCAATGATGTCCCACGCAGTCAATAACAAGTCCCAAAGGAAGGCCGAAGCACCCTCCTTTGGGACTGTTTTTCTATTATGCAAGGGTATAGCCCAGGCAGGTGATCTCCGGTTCTGCGCCTTTTGCGGGAGCAAAGGACACGGTACGGCGCTGGCCGGGCAGCAAAGAGAAGTAGCTCTCACCAAATACGCCGTTGCCCTCCAGGGCCACCGCATGGACATAGCCTTCTGCCTCCACGGTCACAGACGCTTCGGTTTTCTCCACGATGCGTACCCCATCAGTCTTCACCATTTCCAGTCCGCCCTCCTTGTAGAAGCAGCGGTCCTGAAGTGCTTCATTTTGCAGATCACAGATCAGGATCTCATTTGCCGCGAGGGTACACACCACAGGGATCCGGACCACACTTTGAGCATCCGCCTGAACCATCTTTTCCAATAAGGGTGTGACGGCTCCGGATTGATAATTGAGCTTGCAAACAGTCATCTGCAAATTCTGCGCTGACAGGCTGTCGTTGGTGATATAGGCGGTATAGCGGCCGTCTTCCCGGTCGATACTGCCTACCACCGCTTTGGCGCAGCGGCGGAAGCTATAGTAGGATGCTTTGGGAAGTCCGTAGTAATCGATCAGCGCCCAGCCGGAGGCCGCCGGCCAGCAGTCAGAGAGCATCCAGTACAAAATGCCGCTGTTAAACCACAGGTTGCGCCGTGCCAATTCAAAGGATATCCGCACCCATTCGTACTGGATATACTGCATCTTGAACACCCGGTCATGCCCGTTTTGGAAATCACCCAGCAGCTTTTCCGCAAACATTCTTTCATATTCATAAAGCTCCCTGAGCAGCGCCGGATTGCCCTGGGTATGATACAGCCACATATCCTCTGATTCATAAAGATCCTGCTCATTCATCATGCGCCGCACAGAAGCTGTGCTCACCGCGCCCATGGCAGGCTCTTCCGCAATAAAACGGGCTAAATACTGCTTCAGTTCATCTTTATAATCTTCCAGCTCGTCCTTTTCCAAATAGGCGAAAAAGGTTCCTAAAAACTGGGTATTGTGGGTGGTTCCCACGGTTTTGGAGGCATATCGGTCACCGCCATAGGGACTGGAGGGCAGGAACACCCGGGAAGGATCCAGCTCCTTCAGCACCGGCCCAATTGCCTTCAGCGCAGCGGTTCTGCCCAGGTATTGCTTCATCCGTTCGTTGCCGCCCACCGCGTTTTCATTATCGCCGTTCCACCACACAAGGCTGGGGTGGTTTCGCAGGGAAAGGGCGGCAAATTCCGCTTCCTTCCTCAGGGCCTGGAAAAACCATTCCTCTTCCTCCGGGTAATCACCGCAGGCCATTAAAAAGTCCTGGGTGACCAGAATGCCAAGCCGGTCACACTCGGAATAGAAATGCTCTGTTTCAAACATACCGCCGCCCCAAACCCGGATCATATTCAGGCCCATCTGAACGGACAGCTCCAAAAGCCTTGTAACCTTTTCTTCTTTGATTTCCGAAACAAACGGCTCACAGGGTACCCAGTCCGCACCCTTGCAGAAGATCCGCTTGCCGTTGATCACCGGGGTGAAGCAGGAATAGGTTTCATTGAAATCCCAGTCCTTGCCGGAGTCGGAGGCCTGCAGCTTCCGGCAAAGCTCATAGCTTTCGGTGCCGGGCTTGTCCGCGGCTTGCAGGATCTTCACGGTACGGATACCGACGGTATGCTGTAAAACTTCCTGTCCGCAGGTGATTTTCAAAGTATAAAGAGGCTGCTCACCGTAGCCCACAGGATACCAAAGCTGCGGTGCTTCCACCGTGATATACTCCCGGTGCCAGCGTTCCTCACAATACCGGGTATTGGCATATACACAGTTGCCCTGAGGGTCTTCCAGGGTCAAAGTGTAGGTCAGGCCCTTTTCAAAGCCCACAAACTGGGTGTCACACACAAGCTGAGCCCCAAATTCGTCGATCTGCTCGGTGTATATGTAGGTATCGGAGGCTCTGGGAGCGTTGTCAAACTCCAAATAGCAGCTTTTCTCAATGCCGCAGGTCACAAAACGCATGGTCCAGTCCCAGCCGTAGGTGCATTGCATACGCCGGGTATACAGGCGGCCCTGGGAGAACGCTGCCGGTCGAAAGGGCGTATCCTTTGTCCGCTCTATGGGCGAACGGAATACCACACGCAGGATGTTGTATCCCTTTTGAAGCTTGCCATCCACCGCAAAGCGGTGCGCGATGAACATATTCTCCGCGGAGCCCACCAGGCAGTCATTCAAGTAAACCTCCGCATAGGTATCCAGGCACTCAAATACCAGCACTGCCCCGTCTTCCAGCGCATCTACCGTAAAATGCCGGGTATAGACCCAGTCCTCGTTTTCGATCCACTGTACTTGCTTAGCTGTATCCCGCCAATATATATCACCGGGAAGCTGACCGGCCTTCATCAAATCGGTATGCACACAGCCGGGCACAGTGGCAGGAAACGTGCTGCCATTGCTGCTGCGCAGTCCCTCCCACGCTCCGTCTAATAAAATCTTTTTCATGGTTATCCCCTTTTGCTCAGGTCCTGATATCCGGCATTGCCGCCCGGAGGCCCAGCGTATAACGATTATAGTACACTCCGGCCGTTACCGTCAACATATTTATGACCGCAATCAGGACTTACTATCATATTCCCATAGCATCGATACGCCAAGCATAAAGAGGCTTACGATATTTCTGAATACGCTTCATTCCACAATATTTCCATAAAGCTGAGCAAAACAGCCGTTTCGCACCAGCAGGAAACATCGAACACGCCGCCAACATATTCCGGTCCTTCCCAGTCACTGGTGTTGACTCTCTCGCAAATACAGCCGGGCAGGAGCTTACGGGGCGGCTGGTCCCAGGAGAATATGGGACGTTCTTCCGTGGAAACACATTGGGGCAAAAAGGACACAATATCCGTTAAAAGGTCAAGATACAGCTTGTTGCCGGTGAATTGATACAGCTTATAGATGGCATCCCCGGAGGCCGTACACAGGCCGGGCGCGGAATGTTTATTCTGCACATTGGCGAATACGCTGCCTACCGTATTGATCTTTAATCTTGCAAACTCACAGTCCGCCGGGAACTTGTAGGCATAGGGCATCACCCAGCTGGAAAGCAGATGCAGGCTATCCTTGGCGTAGCGGAGCCATTTTTCTTCTCCGGTTTCCTCGTACAACAGCACCATGCTTTCCACCATCGCATAGCAGCTTTCACTGTCCGGTGCGCAAAGCGCCTCACCGGGACCGCCGTAGGTCAGCCCCCGGAAGACAAAGTTCCGGTAGTATTTTTCGCCGGCAGTTTTTGCTGTAAGAAGATATTTGTCCTCTTTGAAGAAGCGCCACGCCATTACCAACGCACCAATTGCCGATGCGCCGGAGGTTGTGCCGCCAAAGATCATTTCACCGGTTTCCACGTTGACAAACTGCCCAAAATCCTGATAACGGTCATAAAGCCTTACAAAAGCATCCGCGCAGCCTTTGGCAGCAGAAACCCAGCGATCCTCAGGCCGGGTTACAGCGAAGTGCTTGAAAAGGAAATACAGCGCATCACCGTTTTTTCTGGTCAGGGTGGAGTTTCTCATATGAGGGCTTCCACAGCCGTCACCGCGAATCTCACCGTCTATGATCGTGCTGTAGAAAAATCCCTGAGCGGAAACATGAGAGGTCATATAATCCAGCGTCTGCTTTGCGCGCTGCTGAGAAAGGGCGCTGCCGTGCTTCAAAAGGGGGAGCGAAGACATACCTCCGCCGACCCAGCCGCATTGCCACATCTTGGACATTTCAGCGTAGTATTCTCCGCTGAAATTATCCCGGTTCATATGGGTTTCCATGGCATCCCAAAGCTTTTGGGTATATGGAATTTGGGCAGGCGCATCGGAAAGCAGGCATCTGCGGTTTTGAAAAAATAATTCAAAAAAATCCGGTATATCGCTGCAGGAAAATTCCTTTATCAGCACGTTTGCCGAAACGCTCTCCCCTGCTGCCGCGGAAAAACCGCTGTCATTTGACGGTTCGTCGGTTCTGCACATTCTGTAGCATCGGGAACGAATTGCAGGAAATTGCACCGTCACCTGGCCTCTTCGCACACAAAAACCGATATTTTTTCCCTTGCAGGCCTGCTCTGTGAACAGGAAGAAGGCTGTTTGATTTTGCCGAAAAAATATGCCGACACAGGGAACGGACAAATCACCTGCGGTGACCTCTATTTTACCGCTGCCATCCGGGTTCAGGCCGGGAACGTCGGAAATCAGAGGAACCGGATTGACACCACATTCCTCCACGGTATACTCCGGAGGATAGGTGGTTATTTTGCGTTCAAACCGGTTTGCGTCATAGGCACAGGCCGGCATAAACACATAGGCATCCTGCTCCCACCGGGGGAAATCCACCGTTAGAGAAAACCGGGTGTCGCTGCAGCTTTTTTCGGCAACCAGCTTCACCTGATCGTCGGTGAAGCTGACCGTTCCGTTATTGGAATGTAGGGAAATGTGATATTCCATAATGTTATCCATTAGTTAAAAAACAAAATATTGTTGACAACAGCCTCCAGGTATTCCTGCTTACCGGAGCCAGGCAGCTTGGGCGCACCCATTTCCTCTGCGTAAGCCGCCAGCTCCTCCAGGGTAGCCTCTCCACTGCGGATCTTTGCGCCGATACCGGTATGGAAAGAGGCATAACGCTCCGCGATAAAGCTGTCAATGCGGCCGTCCTCAATGATCTGAGCGGCTTTGATAAGGCCCAGGGCAAAGGAATCCATGCCCAAAATATAGCCGTGGAACATATCCTCCGGGGTGTAGGAGGGACGGCGGTTCTTGGCATCAAAGTTGAAGCCGCCGGTAAGGCCGCCGGCCTTCAAAACCTCATACATACACAGGGTGGTCTCGTAGATATTGAAGGGGAACTCGTCGGTATCCCAGCCCAGCAGGTAGTCACCCTGGTTGGCATCGATGGAGCCCAGCATACCGTTTATGGCAGAGATCCGCAGATCGTGCTGGAAGGTGTGACCTGCCAGGGTAGCGTGGTTGGCCTCGATGTTCATCTTGAAATCCTTGTCAAGACCGTACTGACGCAAAAAGCCGATGGCAGTTGCCGCGTCAAAGTCATACTGATGCTTCATCGGCTCCTTCGGCTTGGGCTCAATGTAGAAATCGCCTTGGAAGCCGATGGAACGGCCATAGTTTACAGCCATACGCATCAGGTTCGCGATGTTTTCCTGCTCGAACTTCACATCGGTGTTCAGCAGGGTCTCATAGCCTTCCCGGCCGCCCCAGAATACATAGCCCTTGCCGCCCAATTTTACGGTGATCTCCAGAGCTTTCTTGACCTGTGCCGCCGCGAAGCAGTAGACATCGGCGGAATTGGTAGAGCCTGCGCCGTTCATAAACCGGGGGTTTGAGAACATATTGGCAGTGCCCCACAGGCACTTGATGCCGGTAGCCTGCATTTTTTCCAGAATGTAATCAGAGATCTCATCCAGGCGGCGGTTGGTTTCCTTGATATCCGCCGCTTCGGGAACGATATCCACATCGTGCCAGCAGAAATACTCGATACCCAGCTTCTGCATAAATTCAAAGCCGGCATCCACCTTGGCTTTGGCGTGTTCCATCGTACCCTTTTCTGCTCCAAAGGCTTTGTCCGCGGTATCCCGTCCAAACATATCCGTGCCGCCGGCACACAGATTATGCCACCATGCCATAGCAAAGGGCAGATGCTCCTTCATCGTCTTGCCCAGCACCACCTGATCGGGATTGTAATACTTAAATGCCAGGGGATTTTTGGAATTGGGGCCCTCATAGGGAATTACAGGGATGTTTTCAAAGTACATAGTATTTCCTCCTTATTGTAATTCAGGGAATAGTGTTTTTAAAGCGGGATAGATCTTCTTAAACTGCTGATACCGGGCTTCGTACTTGGCAACAAGCTCCGGATCCGGCTCTACTGTAGCGGCAACCGCACACAGCGTATTACAGCAGGCTGCCACCGTTTCGTACTGACCGCAGGCGACCATAGCCAGCATTGCGCCACCCATGCCCGGTCCCTGCTCGGACACCGGCACTTCCAGGGTGCAGTTTAATACGTTGGCCAAAATTTTCTTCCAAAGCGGTGATTTGGCACCGCCGCCGCAGATCTTCGAACGATCCACGGTAATGCCCAGGCTTCTTGCCACCTCTACGGAGTCCCGAACGGCAAAGGCAACGCCCTCCAGCACCGCCTGCACCAGATCTGCCCGGCTGGTATCCATAGTCATACCGATGAAGGTGCCTCTGACATCGGTATCGTTGATAGGACTGCGCTCACCCATCAGGTAGGGCAGGAAGAACACGTGGTTGCTGCCCAGCTTTTCTTCCCGGATGGCTGCCTGCTCCGCGCTATGATCGGAAGTGCTGAGGATATCCTCCAGCAGCCATTTGTTGCAGGAGGCCGCACTGAGCATACAGCCCATCAAGTGCCAGCCACCGTCGGCGTGGGCAAAGGCGTGCAGTCCGTTGCTGTCGTCCACACCAAAGCTTTCAGAGGAGATGAACACCGTTCCGGAGGTGCCAAGGCTGATGTTGCAGCCACCTTCTCCCACTACACCGGTTCCCACCGCCGCGGCGGCGTTATCGCCTGCACCGGCGGCCACCTTCACAGCGACGCCAAGACCTAACTGCCGGGCAATTTCAGGCTTCACTGTGCCGATGCAGTCAAAGCTTTCATAAAGTGTTGGCATCTGCTCCCGGCGGATATCGCACAGCGCAAGCATCTGCTCGCTCCAGCACTTGTGCGCAACATCCAGCAGCAGCATACCGGAGGCATCAGAATAATCGCAGCTATGCACCCCGGTCAGGATATAGTTGATATAGTCCTTGGGAAGCATGATCTTGTGGATCCGGGCGAAGTTTTCCGGCTCATTTTCTTTCATCCAGAGCAGCTTCGGAGCGGTAAAGCCTGCAAAGGCAATATTGGCAGTCCAGTGGGACAATTGCTCCCGGCCGATCTCATTGTTCAAATAATCTACCTGGCTGGCGGTTCTGCCGTCGTTCCAAAGAATGGCCGGACGAATAACCTGATCCATCTGATCCAGTACCACCAGTCCGTGCATCTGCCCTCCACAGCCGATGCCGGCCACCTGCGAACCGTCAAAGCCTGTCAGCAATTCCGGCACACCCTCCAGCAGAGCCTGCTTCCAGTGTTTCGGATCCTGCTGACTCCAGCCGGGCTTGGGAAATTCCAAAGGATACGCTTTTGTGACCGTATTGCAGATGGTGCCGGTTTCGTCCATCAGCAAAAGCTTCATTGCCGATGTTCCCAAATCGATGCCGATAAATAGGCTCATTACGATTTCTCCTTTTTTATTTATAATACCACGCAAAGTGATATTGGGTAGCACCATACTATGATGCTACCCAAATACTATATCAGCTTAGAACCACTTGTCATACAGACCGGAAATGTCGTTGGATTCGTAATACTTGGTAACCGTAAACTTATCCGCCAGTTCCTTAAATTCTGCCTTGTAAGACTCAATCAGTGCCGCGCTGGTATTATAGCTGTAGCACTCTACGAACAAGTACAGGGTAGACAGCTTTTCTTTCTGAACACGCTCCAGATAAGCTTGGTGCAACGCAGGATCGCTTTCCTTCAAAGGCGCAAGCTTCTGCTCAGCACGGTCATAGATCTCCAGCCACTGCTCCAGAATATCCTTCGGCCAGAAGGTTTCGCTGGTCAGGCTCAGATAAATAGTTGCCTGTCCGCCCATTTCCTTATGTTCTTTGTTGTACTCGGTCAAAAGCCGAAGCTGATCAAACATCTCTCTCATTTCAGGAGCTACAGGACCGAAGTAGCCTTCAAAGAACTGATCGATCAGTTCCTCCGGATTTCGGGTTGTATCCCAGGCCAGCTTGCTGCATACATAGTCCTTCAGAATGGACCAGCCGGTAATGGTAACTCTTTCATCGGTCTGCCGCTGATCGAACAGATAGTAGGCATTACACTCGGCAGCAACGCGGTAATTCTCCGCAAAGGAATCGAAGCAGTCATAGGGTGCCAGATAGTTAAAGAAATTCGTGCTGTAGTACCACAGATACAGATTTCCGTCTGCCATATCACCCCAGGCCTTCAGGTTGTTATAGTACTCCTGGTTCACCGGATCTGTGATGGGTCTGTAGTAGTCCATCCGGATAGGCGCCAGCATGCAGTACACGCCATTGTCCATCTTGATGTCGTTGTTGGGTACATAGGTATCTGTTTCCGCATCATAAGTGGCCGGAGCCGCTTCGAAAGCGTTATAGGCAAAGAACACGATTCTCAGGTCTCTTGCATAGGGCTTTCCTTCTTCGGTTTCAAACCATTCGCGGATACGGGCATTCAGATCGTTCATAAACACAATGACCGTAGAAGACAGCGCGCCGTACTCTTGCGTCATTGCATTGCAGGCATCACAGTCACAGTAATCGTGATTGTCCTGCATTGTAAAGGTGACAGCCTCTCTGTCCGGGCTCTGAATCAAAGCATCCCGCAAGGTAATGAAGCAGGCTTCCTGCATCTTTTCGTACTGCTCTGCATCACCGTGGGCAGTGTAGCATAGCTGTGTTTGTGCGGCATTGTACCAGGTTTCGTTCACATCCGGGGAATCCTTCACATACTGGAAGGAGTTATGTGCCCAATAGCCCTTCACGACGATGAAGTTCTCTGACTGGGGTCTTTCCCGCAAACGGTAGAGAGCCTGATTGCTGGTTTCCACCACACCGTCAGAGGACACCCGGACGGGAAAATCCGGAACATCTGTCAGGTTCAGGTCATACAGCGGAATTTGGGACAAACCTTTTTTCAGGGTATAGCAATCCTGGGCAAAGTAATCCCAATCCACCAGAATATTCAGCAGCTCATAAGCGGCATACATAGAGCCGTATTCGCCGCCACCGATCAGATACAGGTCATCACCTTCGGTGATGATTTTATAGCCGTCCCGGCCCAGCTCATCGAAGGAATAGGTGATGGCCGTATCCTGCAGCAGGGTCGTCTGTCCCAGGGAAATGAATTTGCCCTCCCCGGTGACTTCGCTGTCCTTCACCACAGGAATACTTACACCTGTAGCTTCGGAAACGAACCGGCTCAGGTCAGAGGAAGCCACCTGCAGCACACCGCCGGCTTCTGCCGGAATGACAATTTTGTATTCCGTTTCACCGTTGTTTACAAGATATTGGCCATTTACAACTAAGCTCTCTTCACCTGCGGGGGCAGAACCGCCCTCACAGCCGGCAAAGCTCAAAAGCATGCTCAGAACAAAAACCAGAATCATGATTCTACGGAAATTGGTCATATCTTTTCACCTACTTTACATGAATATCGTAGAAAGCAAAGGCATAGTTTCCATCGTCATCAAAGGTCATATACCGTACTGTATACACACCTGCCATGGCCGCCTCAAACTTTCCGTCTGTAGTCGTTACTTTTTCACCTTCGGGATCAAACACATAGGCCACTACCGCACATTCTTCCGTAAGGTTATCCGTTACCTCTGTACCGGCCAGCGTGACTGTTTCGCCTGTTTTTGCGGAGTCTTTATGCTTCTGCAGCGTAATGCTGGGGGCGACATTATCCTTTGCGGTAATGGCATACACATAATTTTCCGTTTTTCCCTTACCGTCCTGAATAACATAGCGGATCACATAATCGCCCAAAACCTCTACAACAAAGGTATAGTCCTTTGTCGCATCCTGTGTTCCATCCAGCATTACCCCGTTTTCATCCGCTACATACGCGCCATTGGGATCTGTTACTTCCATCGTCATTGTGGTGACCGGGTCTAACACGTCAAAAGCAAATGCGCCTGTTAACAGGACCTTTTCTGCCTGACCTCTGTCACCGGACATGGTCTCCACCAGAATTTGCGGAGCAAATCTGTCTACGGTTGCGCTGTTCAGGGTTTGAGCGTTCAGGTTTTTCAGAATGATTTGGGACGCACCGGATACGCCTGCCACTTCAACGGAAAAGCTGGCAACAGAGTCGGTAAATCCGGTAAATTCGCTTCCGTCAAGGAATTTCTTGACATCCAACTCGATGCCTGCCTCCGGAGAGACAACACAGCTATCTGCAAAAAACTCCACGGCAAAATTCTTATTCATGCCATCAAAGGAGGAGGACAGCTTTGTTTCCGCACCGTCATTGAGGCTGAAGGCTGCGCCTTCGTCCGTTCGGTTATAAGACAGCTTAAGCTGTTTTCCGCTTACGATATCCGTCAAATAAAGATTGACTTGATTGTAGTCGATCTTCTCACCCACCTGGAAAGAGAAGGTGAAGTTCTTGACCTGGACAAAGTTTACAAAATCAAATTTGGTATCTTTTTCAACATCATAAATAAGGGATGCGTTGTCAGACTGTGCGGTTGCCTCACCGGTAGATGCAACAAAATACTTGCTCAGATCCAAATCACCGGTATATCCCACATCCACCACAGTGGCATCATAGGACTTTTCGCACACGTTTCCATCTACACTCAGGCGATAGGTCACCTTGACAGCTCCCTCTTTTTCAGGAATGTACAGCCCGTTTTCGACTTTCTTCTCTTGGCTTCCCTCTTCGGTAACAAAGACATCCATATCTGTCGCAACGCCTTCGCCGGAGGAGAAATCATAGCCGCTGAGCTTGGGAAGCTGCGTGGTCGCGCCCAAAATGAAGTATTTGGGAACGCCTACACTGTCATAAACCTGGGGCTGGGAGGTATGATTGGCTTTTAGCGTAAAGGTTTCCACGACTGTGGAAATATAGTCCTTTGCCGTTACTGTGATCTGCCAGTCTCCGTCCACCATGGGAACAAAGGTAAGTGTTTGGGGATCGACCTGGAGCTCCTCGCCGGTTGACGGATTTTTTGCCTTTACTTCATAGGTTACATTGCCGGAAGCCTCGGCATCGTCAACTGCGGAAATCACCTTGACAACGTTTCCGGTATCCACCTGTGTAACCGCATCGAGCAGTGTGATCTGCAAACCGTCGCCCTTGCGCGCATTGACGGTAACACACTTTGTGCCAACATTACCGGAAAGGTCTTCTGCCAGATACTCGATCACATACGCGCCTTCCTTGGCAGGGGTAAACGCGCCGTTCTCCACAGCCACTTCCACGGGCTTCTCGGAATAGTATCGATAATACACCGATGCGACCGCCGGAAGCTTTTCATCGTGTCCGTCAACTGCCACTGCCTCAGGAATAGGATAGGGTTTTCCAACCAGGGCTGTGGGGATCTGATCCAATTCATATTCGGTATTGACGGATATGATCGGTGCATACACATCGCCGATGTCCTCAAAATTGCTGACGCCGTTGATGGTGGAAATTGTAAAATTACAGGTCGCGGATTGATAATTGGTTGCAAAGATAGTCAACTTGACCTCGCCGGTGGTGAAACCGCTCCAGATGTTATCTCCAACCAGGGTCGGATCATCCAAATCCACGATTTTCTGATTGATACCGCTGTAGGATTCTCTGTCAGCCGTGAAAACCTTCTGCGCATAGTCAAAATACAGGGACAGTAAGGAGTCTATTGGGGATCTCGGCAAGCCGGACATGGCGAAATTGATCGCCGCGCCGTAGCCAAAGGAGTCATTGCTGTATACATGCATACCCGTAGGGCTGCCTGCATTCTCAACACCGACCTGGGGCTGATTGGCAGCACCGCCCGTTATGTAAGTATGACCGGAGGCCCACGCATCTGTAAAATGGTTCAGGGAGATTGTGACATAATTCTCTTCATCATACAGATCCGTCAGACGGACCTTCAATCTGGTTGCATCCGCCGTGCCGATGACGCTGGGATTCATCTCCATCTCCAAAAGCGGAGTCTCGCTGCTTACCGCGGTCAGATCCACCACCGCATTATAGGTAAATACGTCATCCGGAGCCAGGGACACCACGATTTTACCGTCCTCGATGGCTGCTGAGGAACCGTCGTTATTTACCTGCAAAAGTGTCTTTTTGACAACAAAGCTTTTCTTTGCAGAGATAACCGCTCCGTCAAAATCCGCCTGGAACACAAGTTCATACTGACCGGCTTCCGACAATACGACGGTTTCTGTTGCGGTTGCCTTGCCGGAAGGAAACATAAGATATTTTGTCTCCGGCACCTTCACCTGATCCTTGTAGGATATCTTTCCATCCGGGAAGACGAATTGGTCATTCAACGTGTACTGAGTAGGAATCTCACAAGCCACGATTTCTGCGGAGGCAGCGTAGGTCCGGAATGTAAGATGCCCAACTGTGCAGGTTACGCAGATACAGCAAAGCAGCACCCACAGTAACACTTTTTTCTTGCTCATAATCATTCCATCTTTCTTCAATAGATTGGTATGTTATCCCTTTACACCACCCATGGTGATATTGCCCATCAGCTTTTCTTTAAAGGCGATGAACAGGGCAAGGATCGGCAGCAGGATAATGATACAGCCTGCCATACGCAAGGGAACCGTACTGATGGTATTGCCGGTATAATTGGATACGAAATACAAGCCAAAGGACAAGGTCGGTCTGCTGGGCAAGTACAGCAGCGGGACCTGATAGTCATTCCAAAACTCCACAAATTTGATTAGAAATACAGTAAAGAACGTATTTCTGACCAGGGGAAGCATGATCTTTGACATGATGGTAAACTCGTTGGCGCCATCGATCTCGGCGGCTTCGGAGTATTCCTTTGCCAGGCCCCGGAAGGCGGCATGGAATACCAAAAAGTACACGCCTAAGAAATTCGCCTTTTGGATCCAAACACCTAAAAGGGTGTCGTAGATCCCCAGGTTCTGCAGCATCGTAATTTCCGCAGGGTAGGAGCCAACAATGGGAATGATCATCGTCGCGATCACGATCGCGTAGATCAGGCCGCTCATTTTCTTTTGCGGGAACTTAGCAGTTGCATAGGCGGTAATGCAGGGAACCAGGGTTGCCACAAACGCAGCACCGCCGGCATACAAAAGCGTATCCACCAGCATTTGGAAAAGTCCGTGCCGCTCCTGAATTCCGTCAACAATGGCGTTCACTTCAAACTTTTCAAGAACCGTGCCGAAATTCTCAAAGATATACGTGCTTGGCAGCCCCAAGGGATTATACAGAAAGTCATACTGCTCTTTGACCGAGGTGAAGATCGCCCAGATCAGCGGCCAAATCAGGCTGATGCAGTAAACTGTCAAAATGAGAAATAAGCTGACATTTAAAACAGATAAATTTCTTTTCTTCATATGTCATCTACCTCCCATTGGGATCCAATTTGTTCATGAAATGCCTGACGATCAGGGTAATCGGTATGGTGATCATGGTCATCACAAGGCCAAAGGCGGCAAAGAACGGGTAATCAGCCAGCGGCGCAACGGTGATACCTTGATACATATAGTAACCGATGGTCCAAATATCGTAGTTGGCTGCATCTGCACCGTAGAAGCTGAACAAATTCATCTGATTGACAAAAATGGTAGCTGTACTGGAAACCACAAACACCGCAATGGTGGGAGCAATGATGGGAATGTCGATCTGCAAAAATTCACGCATAGGTGTAACACCGTCAATTTTCGCGGCATCCACAATATCGTTGGAAATATCGCTCATTGCGCTGCCGTAGATCAGGGTCTGGATGCCAAAGCCCGTCCAGATCGAGAAGAAAAGGACTGTAACGAATTCTGTATCCGGATTGGAAAGCAAGCCTTCGATCTCCGTGCCGAATAGCTGCAGCACAAATGCCGGGATGGCATTTTCCACAAAGTATTTGTAAATAATCACCAGGATAATGCTGGAGATAATGAAGGGCAAAAACAGAATTACCTTAAAGAACTTGCTCATGAAGAACTTTTTATACAGGTAATAGGAGAACAGCAGCGCCAGCGTCAAGCCTACAAAAAGGCCGATCAAATAGGCAATAATGGAATTGTTAAAGGCCTTCAGCAGGTAATCCGCTTCCTGAAACTCCTGGAATACGGCTACAAAATTTGTCCATAATCTATCAAAGCCTACAAATTTCAGGCCCTCATCGTACATATCAAATTCCTGAAATGCCAGCGCGAAGGAGTTCAGGTTAACACCGATATAAAAAACCACAAATTGCAGCAGAGGAAACGCCAGGATCGACCAATAAAAGATGGTTTTTCCTCTGTTTTTTCTTGATGTATTCAGGCTTTGCTTTCGTGTTTGCACCATTGTTACAAACACCTCCCCGGAAAGATTTTTAGTTCAGATACTCTCCATACCGGCTGTTCCAGGTCTCCTGGTCCATAGCAGAAGCAAAGAAATAATCCTTGGCTGTAACGCCTGCTTTGAAGGCCGTATAGTAGTTTGTGCTGGTTCTTCCGTCATAGCTGGCCGCCCAAAGGGGAGACCCCTGGTTGAACATGAACTGGTTCTGATCATTGACAAAGATGGGGTTGTCGGAATAAGGATAGACCACATCGGAGTTCATCTTGGTATCCAAAATGTCTTTCTGGAAATAATTGTCGATCAAAGCCAGCTTATCTTCCGGAATGGTATAGTTTACACACTTGGGCAGACCTGTTGTGACAGAGAATTCCACCAGGGATTCATCTGTATAGCAGAACTGCAGGAACTTCTTCGCCAGATCCAGGATGGCTGCGTCGTCTTTGAATTTTGCATTGATAAAGGCAACAGAGTTCAAGGTTTCCAAAACCGTGGTCTTTCTGCCGTTTCCTTCTGTCACGCTGCCTTTATACTGGACAGGCAAGGGCATCCAGCCAAAGCGTCTGCCTTCTGCCAGCTCTTTGTAGGTGTTCACAGAACGCTTCAATGCCTCAGTAGCCTCATTGTACCAGTAAGTGCCTTCGATCATCATAGCGATGGGCTTCTCTCCGGCCTTCAGATTGCTCAGGATGAACTTCTCCTGGGTATCCAGGTGGGAGGTGGATTTATCCAGCTTTGTGTGGTAGCTGTCGTTGGACAAGATCTTTTCCATCAGCTCAAAGGCATAGTATCTTCCGGCCTGCTGGGTCATCAAATAGCCGTTTTCGTTGGTGATGGTAACCTTCTGTTCCACCGGGGTGTCGCCTTCCACAGACTCGATGATGGTTGCCTGGGTATCGGTTGCACTGCTGTCAAAGGTAACATTGAGCATAAATTCGTCCTTGCCCGCGTATGCAACCTGAAGACCTGCAAACAAGTCGTTTACATAGTTTTCGCTGGAGCCGACCCAAGTAAAGGGAACCACGCCGTCAGCAACCATCTGATCCATCAGAGCGTACAGCTCTTCATAGGAAGAAGGCAGGCCATCGTCCTTTGTGCCCTTTACGCCGTCAGGACCAACCGTCTTTTCTTCCGCAACGGCTGTAAAGCTGCCGCTTTCGCTGAAGTAATAGCCATACTCGTCAAACAGGTCCACATCATAGACCAGGCCTGTGTAAACCTCATAATGGGGAACACAATAGTAGCTTCCGTTCACCGCGGTCAGTGCTTCCTTGAACTCCGGTGCCAGCTTATCCTCAATGGAGGCGGTATCCGCACCGTCGGAGATCTCGGACAGAGAACCGGTTACGATATCACTGATATCCACGATCTGGTTGGTAGCGATCAGTTCGTTGAAGTTCACGCTCTCGGTGAACCAGATGGCATAGGGGGTGGTGGTCACGCCGTTCTTGCCGTCCAGCTTGTCGTTGGTGATGTCAATGACAACACCCATTTTTCCTTCCTCGAAGGATACATTTGCATATTTTTCCTCAAATCTCTTGGCCGCGTTTTTGGCCCACTCAGAGCCGATGCCGCCATCGTAGCACAAAACAGACAGATGGGTCTTGGAAGAATCCACCTTGCTGTTGCCGCCGCTGCCGCCGCATCCTGCCAATACGGACATCACCGTAACCATAGCCAGTATCAGCGCAATCATTGATTTCCTGTTCATCTTTGTTTCCTCCTTGTATTGATTCACATGTTTAGCCAAACAGATATTTTGTTATTTTCCTCAGTCCATCTTTTACCGCAGGACTGATAATCTGTCAGTAGCAGGATGCCGTTATCCGTCTGACATTCTATGCGGACAAGCTCGCCCTTCTTCGGCTCAAGCACCTTGTATTCGAGCTTTTCAGAAACGCTGACCGGCAGCGCAATATCGGAACTGCTTTTCGCGCTGTCAACGGCTAACACAAGCTCCCCGTAGGTAAAAGCTATTTTATCATTGATTTGGTGTTTTTCCAAGATCCTCTGCCACTGGAATACGATCTTGTCACCGGCCTTGTAATCCCCGGAAGCATCGTAGTATTCCGCGTCGGAAACAGTATTGCCGTTTACCAACATGGATTTGCACCAGCTCGGCTTTCTGATCTGAATGTTCAGGCTGCAGTCCGCCTGAACCGTTATGACACAAGAATTCTGCATCGGACTCTGGTCTTCAAATTCCAGCAACACATCCTTGCCGCAGTTGTCCTTCACGGTAACCGTGCCGCTGAACTGCTGATTTACATAGACGGAGCTTTCATCACACACCACTGCCAGCAGCGGCATCAGCGATACGCCGCAGGCACCGATGGCCACGCAGCAGCCGCCGTATTCGCCATTGGCGAAGGTCAAAAATCCGCCGATCCCCCGTCCACGGGTATTCATATAAAGAGGGGAATAGCTGTCAAAAGTCTTAGCAGGCAAATACTGACCGGATACCAGTTCTTTCAGCGGGCATTGCTCTGTATTCAAACTTCCGTACAAAGCGTTGTAGCCTGCCTGCTCGATCCGGTCGTAATACCTGGCATCCTCGGTCAGCAGGTACATTCTGGCCATAATGCGGATCCAGGTAACGGAAACGCAGGTCTCCTGCATAATTTGTTCCGAGTATTCGGTTTGCTTCACCGCGGAATTATCAAAAAGCTCGTGGGTACAGCCGGCGCAGCCGATAATGGTAATATCGCTTTGGGCAACGGCATCCAAAAACCGCTGGGCCGCATCCAGATACTTTTGTTCCTTTGTGACCTCGTAATAGGCGATCAGGCCCTCGTAGAAGGACATCATCTCATAGGCCTTGGTAACCGGATACTCATAGGGCATCAAGCTGCCGTCCAGCGCCAGCTCGATCAGGTTGCAGTCGCTGCTGCCACCGGTGGAGATAATATACCGGGCGAAGTCTAAGTACTTTTCGCGGCCGGTCATTTTGTAAAGCTCCACGGTGGGCTCCAGAATTGTACAGGAATTCACAGCGCCCCACCACATGGAGGTGGTTGTGATCTCCGTCTTACCGGAACCGATGTTATCGGCAATATAGTCTAAATGCTTGCAGCAGGCCTCCAGGATTTTTTCCTTAAGCTGCTCATCCCGGCAGATCCGGTAATAATGCTGCAGACCGGTCAGCACATATTTTCGGCACCATATATCCCAGCCGCAGAATTCATGATCTGCGGTGTATGTAGAGATGCGGCCCAGCGCATCCTGGGTTTTGATGATCTCTTCGGCTGCCCAGGTGAGAATATCATACAGGTCCTCATCGTGGGTATACATATAGGCATAGCAGGCGCCACGCATCTGCTTGCCAAAGTATTCACCGCGCCATCTTTCATCTGCCGAATCCACACGGGTTGAAAAAACTTCTATATAAAGCTTCCACGTTTTCCGGTCCTTTAATTGATGGTCAATTACGAACCGAACGGCATCATCCATGATTCCTTTCGCCTGGATGGCGTTTTCTAAAAAACGCTTCATAGCAACACAAAACTCCTTTTGCTGTAATTACAATTTTACTTCTAACATTCTATCATATATGCCCTTCTTATGTATTGACTCAAAATCTTAATATCTTGTATAGAAATTTCAATTTAGTGTTCAAGAGGCTGCCGTTTTCACGGCAGCCTCTGCGTAAAATGTCAAGCGTTTAAAATGTGATTTTGTGACCGTCGTAGCAGAAGCCACCGGAAATGACGATCTTATTATCAGCAATGGCAATGGAGCCGCCGGTGTTGGAGCCGGGAATACCCGTGGTAACCGCAGCAGTGCTCAGGTCGATATCCTTTGCTCCAACGCCCTCCAGGCGCAGATCGGAGATCACCACAGAGTGTCTGTCGTAGGTGCCGTCAGAAAGCTGGGTGTTCCACTCAGGTCCGCCGAAGATGGCAATGCTGAAGCCGGGAAGCTCTCCGTCAACCAGATACTTCTGTGCATCCAGCTTGACAGTCGTTTTGGTGCCGGCTGTGATCTGAACCAAATCGGTATAAGCAGTATGCACACTATCCTGCTGAGCGTTGTTGCAGAAGCGAATTTCAACGGAACCGGTGGAGTTGCTCAGCGTCGTGAGCAGCATATCCATCACAATGTAGGTATTGGAATCCTCTTCACCGGACTCTGTTTCCGGCGTCAGGGAGATCTTGTGGCAATCGTAGCAGAAGCCATCCGAGATCACGATCGTTTCACCAAAAACTGCCTTGCCGTTGCCGTTGGCTACGGTATAGCCGGTGTTGACGGTGCCGCTGGTCATGGTGGACTTGCTCAGATCATAGACGGTGGTCTGCTGGCCTTCCAGGCGTACGCCGGAGATGGTGACCGTGTGTCTGTCATAGACACCATCGGAGATCTGCGTATTCCACTCAGGACCGCCAAAAATACCGATGCCAATGCCGTTCAGCTTACCGTCTGTCAGATACTTCTGCGCATCCAGCTTAACCGTCTGCTTCTGACCTGCCTGGAACAACACCTTGTCAGCGTAAGCTTCATGGGGGTTACCCGCAAAGTCATAGGCATAGAAGCGGATCTCAATGTCCTTGGTCCAGTTGCCGCCCAGGGTGTCGATCTGCATATCCAGCACCACATAGGGATCGGTGGCCTCCGGTTCGGTAGTTTCCGGCTCGGTGGTTTCCGGCTCGGTAGTTTCCGGCTCGGTAGTTTCCGGCTCGGTGGTTTCCGGCTCGGTGGTTTCCGGCTCGGTGGTTTCCGGCTCGGTGGTTTCAGGCTCAGTGGTCTCCGGCTCACTGGGTTCTGTTTCCTCTGGCTCTGTTTTGGGGGTCAGAGAAATCTTGTGAGCGTCATAGCAGAAGCCGTTTGCGATCACAATTTTGTCGTCAGCAACGGACGCCTCACCGGATCCGTTGGCATCGGTATAGCCGGTACCTTCATTCCCTCTGTACACGACAGCGTCGGTCAAGTCGATCTGTTTCTCCTGTCCGCCCTCCAGGCGCATACCGGAGATCGTCAGGGTATGTCTGTCCGGCGTGGTGCCATCAGGCAGCTTTGCGTCCCATGTGGGACCACCGAAGATGGCAACGCCGATACCGGTAAACGCACCGTCGACCAAATATCTGTTCAAATTCAGCTTGACCGTTTCCGGAGTGCCGGCCTTGATCACAATTTTGTCTTTGTAATAGTTATGGACCGTACCCTTATAGTCGTAGGGATAGAAACGGACTTCAATATCATCGGTCCAGTTGCCGCCCAGGGTGTCGATCTGCAGATCCATACAAATATAGGTTCTGTTCTTTGCGTTTTGATTGTTCAGGGCAATCTTGTGACCGTCGTAACGGAAGCCGTTGGTGATCACGATCTTGCCGTCAACAATGGACGCCTCACCGGAGCCGTTGGCCTCGATGTAGCCGGTGCCCTCTGTACCGCTGTTTACCGTGGCAGTGCGCAGATCAAGAAGCTGCTCATACTCGCCCTTCAGCCACACATTGGAGATGGTCAGGGTATGTCTGTCCGGTGTATTGCCGTCAGAGAGCTTTGCATCCCAGGTGGGTCCGCCAAAGACCGCAATTCCCAGTCCTTCCGGAATGACACCGTCCACCATATACTTTTCCGCGTTCAGCTTCACCTTGGTCTTCTTGCCTGCGTTCACCGTTATCCGGTCGGTGCAGCCTTCATGAATGTTGCCAACATAGTCGTGGGCATAGAAGCGGATCTCAACAGGCTCTGTGGACTCGCTCAGGGTGGTGATCAGCAGATCCATGCAGATATAAACGCCTTCTCCTGTGGGGGTTTCCGGCTGCTTGATCTGGCCGGATGTGGTCTTTTGCTCATAAGCCTGCGCCTCTTTATAATAGCTGTAGGCTGCGGCCATCAGGCTCTTGGTGGTTTCATTGTCGCTGTTGTGATATGTACGGATAAAGTACCAGATCGGCGCGTATCCGACGCTAAGGGTGTCGGTACCATCGGTAACACTGACCGTAATGACATCGTTCATATTCTGAGGATCGATGCCGGGTGTTTCAATGTAATACATGCCATCCTTTGCCACAGCCTCATATTCCGTGCCATCTACGGTAAAGGTATAGCCGTCCACTGCGCCATCGACCCAGAAATAGAATCGCACTGCGGTCTGAGACAGGAAGCGGACAGAAACACCGTGGAAAATGACACCGCTGACCTGACCGTTTACATCCACCGTGGGACATTCTGTGTCCATAGCATTGGCAGGCGTGATCTCATATCCCTGATTGGCCAAATTGCTTGCATTGTAATGAAAATACTTCTGCGCCCACGCGCCCATATTCAGCAGTTCCAGGCTCAGATCCTTGGTTTCCTGATCGTAGTCGCCCTCGATCAAAGCCACCAGATAGTCACGAATACTGTAGCTCCTGCGGATCACGTCACCCACAATATTGTGCTTCAGGGTCAGATTGACACGCTCCGTCATCTGCGCGACTGCCATCTCTGCCTGCATACGATACAAGCCGTCTTCCGTCCGGGTAAGCTCGCTGAGCTTAAAGTCGTCTGTAACATCGCTGTACGCCATCGTTCCGGAGATGGAGCTCACATAGCTTTCAGGCGCATTGCCCCACAGGTTCAGCGTCAGGTCAGAGCCCAGGGACATGGACTGGGAAATGTAACGGGCCTCCTCGGACTGGGCCGTTACTTCATAGGACGCAAAGGCATAGTTTCCGTCGCCGTCCACTGCCATATACCGAATCGTATAAACGCCGGCCTGGGTCGCCTCAAACTGCCCGTTGGTAACCGGCATTTTTACGCCCTCAGGATCAAACACATAGGAAGCGACCGTACAGTTGGTGGTGATATTATCCTGCACCTGCGTGCCGGCAACGGTAACCGTGTCGCCGATTTGCACAGCTTCTGTGTGCTCCAGCAAGGTAATGGTTGGGCCTTCGCCGTCTGTTGCGGTAATGGTATAGATATGGCGGCCTGTGTTGTTCTTGCCGTCCTTGGTGGTGTAGAGAACTGTGTATGTGCCCAGCTTTTCCATGGTAATGACAGTATCCTTGGAAGCATCCTGGGTTCCGTTGAGCACGATACCGTTGTCATCGGTTACCGCTGTGCCATCCGGGTCTGTCACTTTTAAGGTTACGGTAGCGATCGGGTCCAGTACATCGTATACAAACGCACCCTTCAGCTCCAGCTTTTCGCCTTTTTTGATACTTCCGGACAGCGCATTGGCAATGAACTGGGGTGCAACACTGTCTTTTGTGGCATAATTCAGTTTTTGACCGTTCAAGTTCTGTACCACAAACTGGGAAGAACCGGTTACGCCTGACAACTCCACGGCAAACCGGGCAAGCGAGTCTGTGAAGCCTGTAAATTCACTGCCATCCAGGAAGGTTTTTACTTTAAACTCCTTACCGGTCTCCGGTACCACAATGCCTGTATCGGCGGAAAATGCCAGGGTGAACGTGCTGTCAAACCCAGAACTCAGCGTGATCGCGCCACCGTCATTGACGGAAAAAGCAACGCCGTCAGCGGTTTTGTTGTAGGACAGCTTCACCTGTTTTCCGCTGAGAATATCGGTCAAATAGACAGAGATCTTGCTGTAGGCCTGTTGACTTCCCACCTGAAAACCGAAGCTCAACTGCTTGACCTGCACAAAATTTACAAAATCCAGTTTTGTATCCTTTTTGAAGGAATACGTGATTTTTGCACTGGCAGAGCTGGCAGTGGCCGCGCCTGTGGGATCAACAAAGTACTTGCTCAGGCTCACCGTATTGAGTATGGTTTTTGTCTTCACGACCGTGGCGGTATAGGATTTCTCGCAGACTTTTCCGTCTACCGTTAACCGGTAGGTCACGGTGACAGCACCCTCATTTGCCGGCGTATACTTTCCATTGGCAACCGCGGTTTCACTGCTGCCGTTTTCGGTAACATATACGTCCATAGCTGTCAGAACGCCTGTTCCGGAAGAAAAGTCATAGCCGTACAGCACAGGAAGCTGATAGGCTGCGCCTACAATGAAGTAATCCTGCATTGGGACGGTGTCGTACACCTGCGGCTGAGCGGTGCGGTTTGCTGTTACCGTAAAGGTTTCCACAACAGTGGAAATATGGTCCTGAACCGTAACGGTGACTTCCCACTGCCCTTCTGTCATTGGGATAAAGGAATGGGTTTGATCGTCGATCTCCACCTGGTCACCGGTGGTAACATTTTTCGCCGTGATCTGATAGGATACCTTGCCGGAAGCACCTGTGCAGCTAACGCCGGAAAGCACCTGAACCGGTAGGCCGATATCCGTTTGCGTGATCACATCCTGGAGCGTCACCTTCAATCCGTCACTGAACACAGCTTCAACCGTGACAGAAGCTGTAGCCGTATTGCCGGAATGATCCTTGGCTGTATACTCGATGACGTATTTGCCGGATCTGGCAGGGGTGAATTTCCCATTCTCTACAGCCACCTGTTCAGAAGTACCGGAATTTTGATAATACACAGACGCAGTGGTTTCCACCTCACCGTCGCAGCCGTCAATGGCCGTTGCCGGGAAAACGGGATAGGGCTTTCCCACCAGCGCCATGGGAATGGCATTTGGCTCATAGCCGATATTGACAAAAAGCTGCGGAGCGCTCTGATCCACATCCCGGAAGCTGCTGCTGCCATTGATGGCAGCAATGGTAAAATCACAGGTCGCAGACTGATAATTGGAAGCAAAAACAGACAGCTTCACCTGTCCGGTGGTAAATCCGGTCCACAAATCTGTACCAAACAACTCCGGATCATCCAGATCCACCACAAGCTGCTTGGAATGGGTATAGGTTTCCCGGTCTGCGTAGATCGCCTTTTCTGCATAGTCGAAATACAGTGTCAGATTGCTATCTTCCGGGTTTTTCGGCAGACCAGCCATAGAATAATCCACTGCCGCGCCGTAACCGAAAACATCATTTACATGCGGTTTCATATTGGCCGGATCGCCTGCATTTTCAATACCGATCTGAGGTTGGTCAGCAGCACCGGCCGTCACATAAATATGGCCGCTTGCCCATTCCTCAGCAAAGCTGTTCAGACTGATGGTAAAATAATTATCTTCGTCATGCAGATCCGTAAAGCGAAGCTTGACTCTGGTGGCATTGGGTATGCCAACCTCGGTAGGATCAAACTGCATATTCAGCAGTTGGACATTTTTGGTGGCAGTTGACAGATCCAGCACCTCATTGTAGGTGAAGGTATCTCCCTCTGCCAGGCAGACCTGAATTTTGCCGTCCTTGAGCACTGCCGAAGAATTGGCAGATTTTACCTGCAATACAGCGTTGGAAGAGGCCGCCAATACGCCGATCCCAATGCAGCTCACAACCAATGTGATACAAAGCAAGACAAGCCACACCCGGCAAAAGACCTTATTTTTGTACATGTCCTCTCATCCTTTCTCCCGTAGAAATCTTGGTTCCCGGTTTTTTAGAGTCAACACTCTATCCTACCTTTTTACACTTTTACAAATAGCATTATATCATAAGCTTCGTAAATAAGCATTGAATTTTCTGCTTAATATTTTGTATGAGAATTTCAATATACGACGTCTGTCGGGAATCATACGCCAAATAAACCGATCAGCCCTTCCCTGCTCCTGCCTCCCTGCGCAAGACAATGCTGTCAACGCAAACAGCAAGACGACAGTTTTTAATTTATCGAGCTGTTTTAACTTTGCGAAAACTCACCGATTTGTCATTGTTATGAAAGGGGCAAAGGCTCCCCTTGTAGGGGAGCTCAGTCTGTCAAAAAACTTCCAATAAGCCCCCGTTTCTGGTATAATAAAGGAAACGGGGGTGTTGTTATGGAACAATGGAGAAAAGATGCAAGAAGCGAAGCAATCATTGTGGATTTGGAAGCCTTAGTGCCTCAAGATCA
>JAFSET010000017.1 GCA_017435615.1 Oscillospiraceae bacterium
AATTTATAATTCGCTGCGCGGAGCACCACGGTCACTGGTTCGCAATGACACCGCTTTAGGTTTTTGTTTTGCTGCAAAAGGAGAAAAAATGTTACGCATCAGCGTTTTTCCTGTTTAACGAAACGGTAGAAACCTACCGACTTGTCATTGCGAGCCAGTGCGCTTAAGTGGCGTGGCAATCCGTTTCCCCGGCATTCGAAGAATGCCATTGCCCGTTAGGGCAATCGGCTCGACAAATCGGAATTTAGTGGCGTGCTGCTGAATGTGTCAGGGTGTGGCGTTCAGCTCGATCAGGACCACTTCCGGGCGGTTGTTGATCCGGAAGGGGAAGATGCTGTTGCCGATGCCCCGGCTGACGATCATAGTGGTACTGTTTCTAACGTACATTCCTGCGTCATATTCCGGAAAAAATCCCTGATTTGGGGCAAAGAGGCCGCCGAAAAAGGGCAGGCGGAACTGTCCGCCGTGGGCGTGACCGGTGAGCACCAGGTCCGCACCGGCATAGGCGTAAATATCCAGCAGCTCCGGCCTGTGGGACAGCAGAACCGTGTAGGCATCCCCGGCGTTGACCAGCTCCTTCAGCTTGATTTTCCTTGCTGCCTGTCCGTCGTGGTGCAGATCATCTCTATGAAACATAGGATCATTTATGCCCAGGATTACCAGCGTTTCCTCATTGCGCACCAGCTCCACCCGTGTGCTTTCCAGCACGGTGACACCCAGGGCGGTCAGGCCGTTTCGCAGCTTGTGATAGTCTGCCACTCTTCCTTCGTGGTTGCCGGTGACATAGTAGCAGGGGGCAATTTTCACCGCCTCCCGGGCAAAATCCAGGGCAACCTCCATATTGGTGCGCCGGGAGTCGATTAGATCGCCGGTAATGGCAATCATATCCGGCCGGGCATCCCGGAGCATGGAAAGCAGGTCCCGGTTATTTTCACCCATTTGCCCGTTGTGCAGATCGGAGACCTGGGCAATGCGGAAGCCGGAGAAGGCCAGAGGCACCCGGTCACTGGTAACGGTGTAGGTATTCAGCTCCAGTGCGCTGTTGCCCCAGGCGATCCAAATGATCAGCAAAGCGGCAACAACAGCAAAAACGGGTATCAGCCATTTGCGATTTTTCTTACGGTCAGCCATAGCTTCACCTTTTTGCCTTTTTACTGTTTTTGATTTTATCCAGGTCCTCCCGGTCGATCCATTCCTCAGAGAAACCGCACTGACAGCATATGTATCGGTTGACATTTACCGCCGAAAAGATGGTTGCCCCGAGCATGATGTTGTTGCCTACGCCGTAGCCGCCGGTGTAGCCGTCAATACGGACGATATCATGGCTGCGGCACTTGGGACACAGCTTCGTTGTTTTCATACTGCACCAAACGCTCCCTTCTTTAGTTGCTGGACACAGACACGCTGGCACTGGAGCTGGACGCGGTTACACAGTCGATGGTCAGCACCACGGACAGCGCCACCAGCTCATCGGCAGGATTGCGAATATCCAGCTCGTAGCTGTCACCCCAGGTCATCCATTCCTTGCTGATCGAAACGATCTGCCGGCCACCCTGGGTGATTTGGTATTCATGGGCCAGAAAGCTGCCGTCGATTTCCCAGCCTAAACCAACGATGGAGTACTTGGGAAAGAAGAAGGTAAACTCCTTCTTGATCTCGGCCACCTGCCGGTTACCGCAGAATACATAAAACCGGGGCATCCAGCTCCAAACCTCCTGCTTGATGAAGGCTACCTCGGTGCCGGTCATATCATAGACATGGAGCTTTTTGCCCCAGGAAAACACTTCGCCCTCTACCGTATACTTATCCCGACCGGTCTCGTCCTTGACGGTGAACTTATCACCCCAGGAAAACACTTTTTGTTTTATGTACAGCTTCATAGTTTTTACCCCCGTTCAAATCTAAGATATTTTTTCTGTACCCTGGTCTCAAGCATATTATATGACAGGACAGGACCGCAATACAGGATCACTTGGGAAAAATAGACCGCCCAATTCGCTGTTCGCGGCGAAATAGGGCAGGCTGGTTTTTGCAGGCCCTGTACAGCTTTTGTATATCCTATCATATGACACCGGAAAAAACAACGGTTCGTACCATAGCGCCAAATTTTGTCAGAGCAAAAAATCCCCCGGTCAAACGCAATCTCATACGGTCAAGCAGTGTCTGGCTCCCTCATAAAGAAGGGAGGCAATCGAGTGCTTGACAAGCGTAATGCTGCGTGTAACCGGGGGTTGCTGCTTAGAATTTCGGCTTGATGGCCTTGTGGTAATAGGCGTAGGTGCAGGAGGGGTCATGGTTCAGGACCTTGCTTTCCGTAACCTCGCCGATGAACAGCATATGGCTGCCCAGATCCTGCTTGGAAAGGACCTTGCAGGAGAACATGGCGTTGGTGTTCTCTGTCAGGTACAATAGTCCATTGCGACTTCTTTCTGTTTTGTAAGACCCATCCAATTTGTCGGTATCCCGACCGGACTGCATACCGAAGTGGCGAATGGTCTCGAAGGGTACACTTTCTGTCAGCACGCTGACATTAAAGATACCGGTGTTTTCGATCATCTGCCTGGTGAGATTGCCTTTTTGGACGGAAATTGCCAGCTTGTTGGGCTTTTCCGCTACCTGAAAACAGGTGTTGGCAATGCAGCCGTTATCCATGTCCGATTCCCGGGCGCTGAGTACAAACAGTCCGTAGGACAGATTGTACAGCGCCTTGGGATCTTCCGCAGGTTCCTCCTGCTTAGCGAAAGTAGCGCTCCAGCAGGCCCTGCAGAGCCTTGCCGTGACGGGCCTCGTCGCGGGCCATTTCGTGGACGGTGTCGTGGATGGCATCCAGGCCGTTCTTCTTGGCGCAGATGGCCAGATCGGTCTTGCCCTGGGTCGCGCCGAACTCGCAGTCTACACGCCAAGCCAGGTTTTCCTTGGTGGAGGCCTTCATGTTGGGCTCCAGGTCGCTGCCCAGCAGCTCTGCGAACTTGGCAGCGTGCTCAGCTTCCTCGTAAGCAGCCTTTTCCCAGTACAGGCCGATCTCAGGATAGCCTTCACGGTGAGCGATCCGGGCCATGCACAGGTACATACCCACTTCGCTGCACTCGCCGTTGAAGTTAGCCATCAACTGCTCGAAGATATACTTCTTGTCTTCCTCAGAGATGTCAGGGTTGTTCTTCACGGTCTTGGCGTAGATGCCGAATTCGTGCTCAGCAGCCAGCTTCATATCACCGGCCTGCTCCACAAACTTGGATGCGGGAACCTTGCAGACGGGGCACTTGAAATCCTCAGGCAGCTCATCGGCAGTGTGGACATAACCGCAAACGGAACATACAAACTTTTTCATAATAGATCCTCCAAAATCATATCGTTAAATTTTTATTATTCTTCTTCAAACTGATCGGGGCCAACGCCGCAAAGAGGACATTCGTAGTCCTTGGGGAGCTCTTCACCCTCATATACATAGCCACAAACTGTGCATACATACTTTTTCACGCCGTTTCACCTTCCTTTCTCAATGCCAGACAGCTTTGACACTGCCCGGTGATGGTAAGCTGGCAGGCTTCCACCTGGCAGCCGTAATAGCATCCGGCTTCGTCGTACACCTGCGCCGGAAGAGAGATCCGGTGCATATCGGTGACGCTGTTGCATTGGTTGCAGATAAAGTGCACATGGGGAGCGGTATTGCCGTCGAAACGCTCTACGCCGCCCACAGTACCGATGCTGACGATGTCACCACGCTGACGAAACGCGGACAAATTCCGGTACACCGTACCCAGGGACAGATCCGGGATCTGAGGCTTCAGCTCTCCGAATACCATTTCCGCGGAAGGGTGGGTGTCCGTCTGACGCAGGTAAGCCAGGATGGCTTCCCGCTTTTTAAAATGCTTTGGGCTGATTGCCATTCTGATACCTCCTAAATAAGAATAGTTCTTATTTACGCTTAGAGAATATCATATCCATTTTCATTTGTCAATAGGTATTATACAAAAAAATGGAAAAATTTTGAAAAAAACCCTGTCGATAGAATTACCCATTGATTTTTGAAGATCCAGCCGCCTGCAAATCTGTCAGTTGTGTCATTTAGTATTTAGCATTATTTTGTTTTATCCGCATAGGGCATACAAAAGTGTTGATTTCACGGACAATTCGTTGTACAATCGGTAATAATATAAAGGAAGAGAGGGATAGGTTGTGAGAATTGTGATCAAGGTGGGCACCTCCACCCTGGCTCACGCCGGTGGACGGCTGAATATCCGCCGGGTAGAGCTGCTGTGCAAGGTCCTCAGTGACCTGAAAAACGCCGGGCATCAGGTGGTGCTGGTGTCCTCCGGTGCCATCGGTATGGGCGTTGGCAAGCTGGGCCTTGCAGGCCGGCCGGAGGATATGCCCGGAAAGCAGGCAGCGGCGGCGGTGGGTCAGTGCGAGCTGATGTATACATACGACAAGCTGTTTTCCGAGTACAGCCACACCGTGGCCCAAATTCTGCTGACTGCCGATGATATTCAGGACAGCCGGCGCAGTGCCCATGTCCATGATACCTTGCAGCGGCTGTTAAACTGGGGCGTGCTGCCGATTATCAATGAAAATGACGCGGTAGCCACCGATGAGATCGGTATTCAGACCACCATTGGGGAAAACGATACCCTGTCGGCCATCGTGGCCCGGCTGGTGGGGGCGGACCTTTTGGTCCTGCTGTCGGATATCGACGGCCTGTACACCTCCGATCCCCGGAAGGACCCGGATGCGGTGCTGATCCCGGTGGTGGAGGAACTGACCCCGGATATTATGGCTTTGGCAGGGGGTGCCGGTTCCGGTCTCGGCTCCGGCGGCATGGCTACCAAGCTGAAGGCCGCCGGGATCGTGATGGACGCCGGTATCGATATGGTAATTGCCAACGGCGAGGATCCGGAGATCCTCTATGACCTGTTTGAGGGTAAGGCCGTGGGTACCCGTTTTAGTGGAAGAAGGTGCTGCGTATGACCACACAGGATATTTTGCGCCGGGCTAAGGCGGCAGCTCCCCGGCTGGCCATTGCATCCACACAGACGAAAAACAACGCCCTGCTGCTGATGGCACAGGCGCTGGAAGAACATACCCAGCAAATTCTCCGGGAAAACGCCCTGGATATGCAGGCGGCCCGGGAGCATATCTCTGAGGTGATGCTGGACCGGCTGTGCCTGACGGAAAGCCGGATCAAGGCCATGGCTGACGGAATTCGGCAGGTGGCCGAGCTGCCGGACCCGGTGGGCCGTGTTCGTGCCAGCCACACCCATCCCGGGGGTATGACCATCGAGAAGGTGGGAATTCCCATGGGCGTGGTGGCAATTATCTATGAGAGCCGCCCCAATGTGACCTCCGATGCGGCGGCACTGGCTTTAAAATCCGGCAATGCCTGTGTGCTGCGTGGGGGCAAGGAGGCCTTCCGCAGTGCCAATGCCATTGTCGAAGCCATCGGACAGGGTCTGCAAAAGGCCGGTCTTCCTGCCGAGCTGGTTCAGTTGGTGCAGGATACCTCCCGGGAAAGTGCCAGGGAGCTGATGACGGCGGTGGGCCTGGTGGATCTGCTGATCCCCCGGGGCGGCGCGGGCCTGATCCGTTCCTGCACAGAAAACGCCAAAGTGCCTTGCATCCAAACCGGCACCGGCATCTGCCACATCTATGTGGATCAGGCCGCCGATCAGGAAAAGGCCCTGAATATTTTGGAAAACGCCAAAACCAGCCGTCCCTCGGTGTGCAACGCCGCAGAGGTCTGCCTGGTGCATCAGGCCATCGCGGCGGAGTTTTTGCCTAAGCTCCACGCCCGGCTGGTCCTGGACCGGAAGGAAACACCGGTGCAGCTTCGGCTGGACGGTGCGGCCCAGGCCATTATCCCCGGCACCCCGGCGGAAAGCGGCGACTTTGATACGGAGTTTTTAGACTATATTTTGGCGGTGGCGGTGGTGCAGGACACCCAGGCGGCAATTGATCACATTGCCGCTCATTCCACCGGCCACAGTGAGGCCATTATCACTCAGGACGAGGCCGCGGCAGAGCAGTTCACCCGTGCGGTGGACAGTGCGGCGGTGTATGTCAACTGCTCCACCCGGTTTACGGACGGCGGCGAATTTGGCTTAGGCTGTGAAATGGGCATTTCCACCCAAAAGCTGCACGCCCGGGGTCCTATGGGCCTGGAGGAGCTTTGCAGCTACAAGTACCTGATCCGTGGCAACGGACAGACCCGATAAGGAGAACGCTATGAACAAAACCGTTGGTTTTATCGGCACCGGCAATATGGGCGGTGCTCTGGCGGCAGCGGCGGCAAAGGCTCTGCCGGGAACACAGATCGTGCTCTACGATAAAAATATGGAGTCCGCCAAACAATTGGCGGAAAAAACAGGCTGCCATTACGGAAGCTTTGCCCTGGCAGCAAGCTGTGACTTCATTTTCCTGGGGGTAAAGCCTCAGATCATCCCCCAACTAATGCAGGACCTGAAGCCTGCCCTGGCATCCCGGAAGGACCGCTTTGTGCTGGTGTCCATGGCGGCAGGGGTGAGTATGGAAAGAATTCAGGAGCTGGCCGGCAGGGATTACCCTGTCATCCGGATCATGCCCAACACCCCGGTGGCTGTTGGCGGCGGTATGATCTTATACGATTCCACGGAAACCGTTTCCTGTAAGGAATTGGAGGAATTCCGTCAGATCCTGAGCTGCGCCGGACGGCTGGATCCCCTGCCGGAAAAGCTGATCGATGCCGGCAGCGCGGTATCCGGCTGCGGACCGGCCTTCGCCTGCCTGTTTATCGAGGCCTTGGCTGACGGCGGCGTGGCCTGCGGTCTTCCCCGGGATAAGGCATTGCGGTATGCTCAGCAGATGCTGCTGGGTACGGCCCAGCTTGCTTTGCAGACCGGTCAGCACCCGGGTCAGCTTAAGGATGCGGTGTGCTCCCCCGGCGGCTCCACCATTGCCGGTGTGCAGGCCCTGGAGGAAGGTGCGTTCCGGGCCGCGGTGATCTCGGCGGTGCAAAAGGCCTTTGCCCGGACCGTGGAGCTGGGGAAATAACCATGGATTACAGCAAATGCACCCTGTGCCCCCGGATGTGCGGCGTGGACCGCACCGCCGGGGAAACCGGCTACTGCCGCTGTCCGGATACCGCTATGGTGGCAAAAGCCATGCTCCACCACTGGGAAGAGCCTGCCCTGGCAGGCAGCGGCGGCAGCGGTGCCATCTTCTTTGGCGGCTGCACCTTAGGCTGCAGCTACTGCCAAAACCGGGCCATCAGCGGCGGTCCTGTGGGTACGCCCACCGACAGCGAAGGCCTTCGGCAGCTTATGGAGGCGCTGATCCGTCAGGGTGCTGAAAACATTGATTTGGTGACCCCTACCCAGTATCTGCCTACGGTGATCCCGGCGCTGAAAGACCCTCTTCCTGTGCCGGTGGTATATAACTGCGGCGGCTATGAGCGAGTGGAGACCGTTCAGGCCCTGGACGGGCTGGTGGATATTTGGCTGCCGGACCTGAAATATGCCGATTCGGCTCTTGCCCGGCAGCTTTCCGGTGCCGGGGATTATTTTCAGGCTGCTACCAAAGCCATCACCCAAATGGTACAGCAGACCGGCCCGGCAGTCTGGCAGGACGGCAAGCTGCAAAAAGGGGTGCTGATCCGGCATTTGATCCTGCCGGGACAGGTGGAAAATTCCCTGAAGGTCTTGGACTGGATCGGTGAGCACTTCGCCCCCGGACAGGTGCTGGTAAGCCTGATGCGGCAGTATACGCCCATGCCCGGATTGCCTGCACCTTTGGACCGACAGATCACGGAGGAGGAATACCAGTCGGTGCTGAGCTGGATGTATTTAAACGACCTGGAGGGCTTTACTCAGGAGGAAACCGCCGCCGACCGGGCCTTTATTCCGGATTTTTGAATATTTGTCCTGCGCGCTTCATAGGATGAACCATCAAGGATTGGAGGGTCTCGTATGAAGCGCGCGGGAATTTTTTGTCTTGTGGTTTTGTTGGTTTTGGGGTGTATGCCCATTTGCGCCGGTGCGGTGGATCTGGAGCTGCCGGCAAAGGGTGCGGTTTTGATGGATGCGGCTACCGGCACGGTACTCTATGAGCAAAACAGTCACGACCCCTTGCCTCTGGCCAGCGTGACCAAGATCATGACGATGCTGCTGATCATGGAGGCCGTTGACGACGGAAGAATTGGCTATGAGGATACGGTCACCGCCTCGGAAACCGCCGCGGCAAAGGGCGGCAGTCAGATCTATCTGAAGGCCGGGGAGACCATGACGGTCCGGGATCTTTTAAAATCCGTGGCGGTGTCCTCTGCAAACGATGCGGCCTGTGCATTGGCAGAGCATATTGCAGGCAGTGAGGCCGCCTTTGTAGACGGGATGAACGCCCGGGCCAAAGAATTGGGAATGGAAAATACCCACTTTGTCAACTGTACCGGCCTGGACGATGATGAAAATGCTAAAGAGCACCGGTCCTCTGCCTACGATATTGCGCTGATGTCCCGGCAGCTCCTGACGGAACACCCGGGCATCAAGGAGTTTACTACCATATGGATGGACACCGTCCGGGACGGCACCTTTGGGCTGGCCAATACCAACAAGCTGGTGCGGTTCTATCAGGGGGCCACCGGCCTGAAAACAGGCTATACCTCCCAGGCCGGATTTTGCTTGTCCGCCTCGGCAGTCCGTGAGGGGATGGAGCTGATCGCGGTGGTTTTGGGCTGCGATACCTCCGCCGAACGGTTTTCCGCCTGTAAAAGTATGCTGGACCACGGCTTTGCCGGCTACACACTCATCGATCCGAAATTGGAAAGCGTGCCTCAGGTAGCGGTAAAGCTGGGAACAGCAGATACAGTCAATGCCGTTCCGGCACAGAACAGTGCCCTGCTGATCGACAAATCCCAAAAAAACACGGTAAATATTCAGATAACCATCGATGCCCCGGAGATCACTGCGCCGGTGAGCAAGGGCCAGCGGCTGGGGACCATGACCGTCCGATCCTCGGAGCAGACTTTGGCGCAGATCCCACTGGTGGCGGAGCAGGCCGTGGGCCGACTGAGCTTTGGGGACCTGTTTCTGCGGCTGCTGCGCCGTGTCTGCATGTCCGCCTAAAAAAACGCCGCCCTGTGGGCGGCACCGGACGGTTTAGGCGAAAGCTGTTTATGTACAGAAACAAAATCGGCACATCAAAGTCCAATTATGCTTCGGGCACCCCGGAAGGGGTGCCCCAGCCTGTCAAAAAACCTCTGTCATTGCGAGCCAGTGCGCACACTGGCGTGGCAATCCGTTTCTCAAAAGATTCCGTTTTTGCTTATTTTTCAGGTAAAACATATACTTTTAGGAACGGATTCCCACGTCGCTTCGCTCCTCGGAATGACACGCATTTTCGGAAAAGGTGCTTTTTTGACACTCTGCGGGCACCCCGGAAGGGGTGCCCTTGCTTACTTAGCAGCAGCAGTTGTTGTCGCAGCAGCCGTTGTTGCTCTGGTTGTTGCCACAGCCGCAGAACAAAATCAGCAGGATGATGATCCAGCACAGATTACCGCCACAGAAACCGTTGTTATACATAGAAAATACCTCCAAATGTTTTTTGCGGCTGTTTTGCCGCTCATTCCAAGATATTCCACCGGCCAAAAAATGTGCGCCAACAAAATCATACACCTTCAAATTCCAGTTTATCGAGCTGTTCGAATTTTGCGACAACCTACCGATGTGTCATTGCGAGCCAGTGCTCACACTGGCGTGGCAATCTCAAAATGCAAGGGTGTACGTTGGATAACCCAAAGGACCCGTTTCGGCCTGAAAA
>JAFSET010000018.1 GCA_017435615.1 Oscillospiraceae bacterium
ACGGTCATGTACTTGGTAACGATAAGCTTTACGGCTATGACAAAAAGGATTGCGTGCTGACTATCAACGAGGAAGAAGCCAAGATTGTACGGATCATATTTGATCTGTATGCCAACCATCGTTACGGTACTCGCAAAATATCTCAGGAGCTTTTGAAGATGGGATACACCAGTCGGGAGGGCAATGCCTTTAATGTGCTGACTATTCGGCATATGTTGGAGAATCCCAAATACAAGGGGTGGTACTGCGGTAATAAAACACAAAACATCGACTACCGCACCAAGAAAAAGGCTTTTCTGGATGAAAGCGAATGGGTCATGTACCCGGATCCCAGTATCCCGGCGATTGTCAGCGAGGAACTGTGGGATCGGGCAAACGCCCTTTACAAAGAGAGGAGAAAAGAAATGATGTCAAAGAGCAGCGGTGCATCCTATCACAATCGTTACCCGTACAGCACAAAAATCATTTGTGAGGAACACGGAACTACCTTCCACCGGCAGGTACTGACCTCTGCCAAAGGAGACAAAGAGGTATGGCTATGCAAAGTCTACCGGCAGCAGGGCAAGGCGGCTTGCTCTGCGCCCCAAATCCGCAGCAGTGAGCTGGATCAGATCATGGCGGAGATCTTTAAGGAAATGGTGAAGGACAAGAATGCCATTATCGATTCGCTGGTTACAGTCATCACCAATGTGCCGAAAGAGGTAGACTTCGAGAGGATGCTGTCCCAAGTGGAAGGTGGAATCGCATCCACCAAACAGAAGAAGGATCGGCTGCTGGACTTACACATCGCCGGTGCTATCACCATTGAGGAATTCAAGGAGCGCAACGACAGTCTGAACGATTTGCTGAAGGAGCAGGAGTCCCAACTGGCAGCAATACATCAAGAGCAGGCAAAGGCAGGAACGCAGGAACTGGACATCAATGCGATCCGTAAGGAGCTGAACGCACAGCTGAGCTTTGAGAATGGTATTAACACTGCTTTGGTTGCCACCATCCTGGATAAGATCATCGTCAAGAAGGAAAGCACCAGAGAAGAGATCCATTTGGACATTTATCTCAAATTAGGACAAAAATATGAGGCGATTTATTCGCCTCAGAATGCTTTGACAGGCATCAACCCTCCAAAAAGTACTATGCGCAGACGGCGGATCAGGAGGACCTGATTTCCATCGGTACCATCGGCCTGATCAAAGGCATTGAAAGCTTTGACCCCTCCAAGGGAGCACGGCTTGCCACTTATGCCGCCCGCTGCGTGGAAAATGCTACCCTATCGCCAGCGACTTTAAGAATTTGTCGATTGCATCTTTTTGCGGAAAACGGCCGATATGGCGCATTTTAGACCGGCTTTCCGGTAATATGTATATCCTTTCTCAAACACAGGGTCTCAATGTGCGGTATGCATCGCTGCTGATACATCACTTTGCCCTTTGCGTCCCACGGAAGATTTTGGATGCTACCAAATTCCAACAGCGGTATCACAGGTACGAGGAAATTGAAAACGTACCGGACAGGCTTCGCTGGTGCCAATACAGCCGGGGGCTTACACAGGCGGAGGTAGCACAGAAGCTGGGCATCAGCACCAATGTATATAAAAATATAGAAGACGGCATCACCCAATGCATACCGCAAGAAGTGACAGAAAAGCTGGCACAGCTGTACGGGCTGCCTGTCCAAGACTTTATGGATGCATACAATCGTTTTCTATATCGTGGACAAGCTGACTGTATTCGCAAATACCGGGCAGAAACAGGCTTGGGACAAAAAGCTTTCGCAAGAAAAAACGGGCATCCCGTACCGCAGCCTGCAGGCGTGGGAAAACGGCAAAAAGACCGTCAGCCGCCAAAGCTGGGAGAAGTATTTTTGCAGTGGGATATAAAATGTAGAAAGTACCATTTCGAAGATCGTGTTGTGTAGGTATTACATATCTTTGCAGCTCCTATATTGCTCAATGGTTGTTGTTTGAAATTCCACTTGATTTTTCCGGGTTCGTGGGGTATAGTTCAAAAAAAGGTATTCTTATCCATAGAGAGAGCTTCGTAATCCGCTTAGAAAAACCCCGATAAAGGAGATATGCTATATGAACCCCAAAAATCTGACGGTGATGATCGATTGCTCCCGCAATGGTGTGATGCAGCCGGAAAAAGTGAAAGAATTTGCCAGCATTATTAAAAAGATGGGCTATACCGGACTGATGCTCTACACGGAGGACACATATGAAGTGGAAAATGAGCCCTATTTCGGCTATATGCGTGGCGGCTACACCATGGCAGAATTAAAGGATATGGACGCATATTGTCAAAGTATCGGTATCGAACTGATCCCCTGTATTCAGGTGTTGGCACATTTGGGACATCTGCCTCGCTGGGAGGAATACTATCAACATATGGATATGGCCGATGTGCTTATGGTGGGGGATGAACGGGTTTATACCTTAATCGACAATATGCTCTCCACGGTGGCGAAGTGCTTTACCACCCGGAAGGTCCATATCGGTATGGACGAGGCGTTTCACCTGGGACTGGGACGGTATTTACAGCAAAATGGCTATCGCAACCGGTTTGATATTTTGCTGGAGCATCTAAATCGGGTGAAGAAACTCACGGATAAGTACGGTCTGCAGCCGATGATTTGGAGCGATATGTTTTTTCACCTAACGGATTGGGAAGAAAACGGAATTCCCCGGGAGGTAGTGGACAAGGTACCGGAAGGCGTTGAACTGGTATATTGGGCCTATAATGAAAAGAATAAGACCCATTATGATAAAAACTTCCGGGCGCATAAGCAGTTCGCGAACAATAAGACGGTTTTTGCCGGGGGTATTTGCACCTGGACAGGCTACGCGCCCAATCTGCAGATATCATTGGAAGCCACTGCGGCGGCATTGGAAAGTGCCGGGGAGCACAGCATTGACCATATAATCATGACAATGTGGGGAGATGACGGAAAGGACTGCTCTTTCTATGCGGCTCTGCCCGGGCTTTTTGCCGCGGCGCAGATGGCTTGCGGCAATCACGATATGGAAGATATTGCGGAAAAATTTTCCGCTATGTTTGGATATAGCTTCCGGGAATTTATGAATTTGGAGCTTCCCAACATTACGGCAGACGAAGAAAGTCACGTCCATAACCCCAGTAAGTATCTGCTGTTCAACGACCCACTGCTGGGCCTGTTTGATTATACGGTCCACGACGGAATGAAGAGCAGGTATGCCGCTGCGGCGGCTGTGCTGGAAAAGAGCGTCAATGGACGAACATACGACTATCTGTTTGATTTTTACGCAAAGCTCACCCGGCTGCTGGCCCATAAATGCGATCTGGGTATTCGCTTGAAACAGGCCTATGGGTCGAAAGACAGAGCAGCGCTGAAAAAGCTGGCAGACGAGACGTTTCCGCCTATGCAGGTGCTTGTGCGTCAGGTCTATGAGGCCTACCGGATCCTTTGGTACAAAGAGAATAAATCCATTGGCTTTGAGCTGCAGGAGATGCGGTTCGGCGCGCTATTGCTGCGCAACGAAAATTGTCAGCGAATAATCTATGAGTACTTAAACGGGGATTTGCCTGTTATTCAGGAACTGGAGCTGCCCCGTCTGCCGGGTCACTGCGGCAAAGAGGGAGAAGGAGCGTTCTTCAATTCCTATATCCAGACCATCTCTGCCAATTCTAACGCATATTAAAATGGGAAAACAAACGGCGCGCCACGGTTAAATCGTGGCGCGCTTTTTTGCTTGTGCGATTTTCGGTCAGAACTTGTCGGAGGTACTGGATGCACGGTATTGCAAGGGAGAAAGACCGAATTTGCTTTTGAAAAGCCGGGAAAAATGGGGGTAAGATTCAAAACCGGCGGATTTTGCGATATCGATCAGGGGGAAGTTTGTGTTTTTTAGCTGGTTGCAGGCGTGATTTAGCTTCAGATCGTTGATATAGCTGACCAGGGTCTGCCCCATATATTTTTTAAACTGCTGGGACAGGGCAGACTGAGAGTAGCCGGACATGGCGTAGATGTCGGTCATATGTATGGGCGTGGAAAAATCGATGCTTTCCAGCTCCTGCAAGAATTGCTGCATCCACTTGGGCAGAGCTCGGGGGCTTTCCGTAACGGGTTGGGGAAGACAAAAAAAGCTTAGAGCGAAGGAGAAAAGTGACTGCACCGCAGCGTTCATATAATTGTCGGTTTTTGAACGGAGGATCAGGTTTTTTATGTCGGTAACTACGTTGAATTCGCTGTCGTTAAAATGAATGTTCTGCTTAAGAATTTCCGGAGAATCCGTTCCGCAGAGACTTTGAAACATGGTGGCAGCACGGGGCAGGGAGCAGGTCAGGTTGATATGCTGAGAAATGTAATGCTTGTATTGCCTGTGCTGATGATACTGACCGGGAAACATTAAGAAAGCATCACCGGCCCGCATAACGGTGGAATGATCACCGAATTGGTGAAGAAGTTTGCCGCTGGTGACGATAAAAAGCTCCAGATAGTTCTCGTGGGCGTGCATGGTGGATTCCGGTTGCGTCCAAATATGAAAGGTCAGTTCTTTCTTGGAGTTCATAATAACCCCGGGCATTGCCCCGGAGGAGGCTGGGGGGATGTTATAGAAAAGCTCCTGAGAGTCGCGAATGAGTTCGGAAAACTCGTTGGGCTCCTTTTTTTGTGTATCGGCCATAGTAGATACCTCCTGAAAAAGCATCTGATGTCATAAATATAGCAGGAATGTAAAAAAAGTCAAGAGATGAAGAAAATGGAAAAAACAAAAAGCGATTTTAAATTTATGAAAAAATGTGCAAATACATAAGAACTTATAAAATTAACCAATATTTTAGTGGTGTTATATGATAAAAAACTGAAAGAGTGCCCCTGGGATGATAACTAAAAAAATCAAAAAATATCATAGAAATATCATTGCTGTGAATACTGTCAAATGTTATAATATATGAGAAAATAGAATGGTGTATCCTTGTACTATATTCACAAGGCGCGATTGGAAAGAAAGCACAAGTATGGCTGCAACAGCAAATCGACGAGAAATCATATCGGCTGTTTCTGATTATGTAAGAGGTTTCGCTTATGATATTTCCCAATGAGTTTATTTCCGCCGTATTTTGTCCGCCCACAGGCCCTTGGGACGGTGTCCCTGACCGTCTTTCGGATTTGGTGTTCCTGACTTTGAAGGAAATCGGCGTAAACCGCATATTTGCCTACGGAATGGACAACCGACCGGAAACGATCGAGCGTACATTCCGGCAATGTGAAAGATTTCAGATTGGTTATTTGCCCTGTGTGTCTGCATCCGGGGAATATAGCCGTATCCTTCCCGGAGACAACGGGGAAAAGCCCTTCAGTGAGCTGACGGCGGAGGAAAAGGATGCGCTGGACGGTCGTTTTGTTCAGCAGATCCGGCAATATGCTTCCTATCCGGCGTTCGCAGGCATTACCTTCTGTGACGAGTGTGGCTATTTATCATTTCCCGGCATTTCTCACGCAAAGCAGGTTTTTGACAGGCACTTTCCGGGCTATGAGTTCCACGCCAATTTCTTCTCCTACTCTATCAACGATGAGATTTTTTGGGGCGGCATGGCGTTTCACGGACACCCCGGCGCATTGGATACTATGGATTTGCCGTTTTCTCTGACCGGGGAAATGGAGATCAAATTTGACAATCGTTTCCGCTATTATGACCGCCTGGTTGAGGGTTTACTCAGCAAAGCGCCGTTCGAGGTGATCTCCCAGGATAAGTACCCCTTTGAAGAATTCTGGCCTACGGTTCCCACCTCGGTCCATACGGCTTTATTTGAGCTGAACGCCTATTTCAAGTTGAAGAGCATGAAATACGCAAGCCGCTTTTACAACTTTATGCAGATAGGCCAGTGGTTCAAAGCCGGCAGAAAGATGACCTTTGGAGAAATGGCGCTACAGGTCAATGTTACGGCTGCTTACGGTGCTGCCGGCTTTGGTTGGTTTCCCGGAGTATTTCCCTTGGACTGGCGAAATGAGGAAGCCATGGAAGATGGAAAAAACGGCGGTGCGGCCTTCATTGATATCAACGGAAATCCCACGCAGTATGTTCCGTGGGTAAAAGCCCTGAACGACTTCATGAAGCCCTTTGCCTGCGACCTTTTGGAAAGTGAACTGCTGGGTGTTGCAGCCTACGGTACTTATAATAATGGCTTCGAATGGGAAATCGTCAAAAAGCTGCCGGATTCGGAGTGCATCTATCACGGTCAATTGCCGGATATGCTGCGGTATTCAGAGCCCGGCGTTACGGCTTGGTGCAGCAATCAAATTATGGTAGCCACTTTTGTAAAGGAAGGGAAAAAGCGGTATTACGTGGTAAACCTTTCCAGCGTGTATGACAACACACTGAAGCTGACATTGCCGGCTACAGGATATTCTGTACAGGAAATGGATCGTACATATCTTACAGGCAGTACCGTAGAAACGACCTTAAAACCGGGTTGTGCCCTGTTTGCGAAAGAAAACTAAGGAGAAAACTGTGAAAAAACTACATTTGATCTGTAATTCTCATATCGATACGATTTGGCAGTGGGAATGGGCAGAAGGCATGTCTGCCACACTGTCTACCTTTCAAAGTGCTGCCAACCTGATGGAAATGCACGACTACATATTCTGTCACGGGGAAAGCAGCATTTATGAATATACGGAAAAGTATGCTCCGGAGCTGTTCCGGAAGATGCAACAGCTTGTAAAAGAGAAAAAGTGGCATATTTCCGGCGGCTGGTATCTGCAGCCGGATTGCCTGATGGGACATGGCGAGAGCTATATCCGGCAGATTCGCTTCGGTATGGATTTCTTCCGCAGCAGATTCGGCGGTGAGAATCTACCCAAGACGGCAGTGTGCTTTGATGCCTTTGGTCATAGCCGGGGTCTGGTGCAGATCGTGAAAAAGTGCGGCCAGGAGAACTATATTTTTATGCGGCCCTACAGCAAGTACATCCGCCCCCAGCTTGAACTGCCCAGTGAGTATTTTTACTGGAAGGGCTACGACGGAAGTCAAATCAAGGCATTTCGGGGCACGGAGTATAATTCTCCCTTAGGCAAGGCGGCAGAGAAGATCGCTACAGATATGCAGCGGCTGAAGGACTACGATGAGACCGTGTCCCTGTGGGGCGTAGGCAACCATGGCGGCGGACCTTCCCACAAGGATCTGACAGATATTGAAAATCTGATGAAGCAATCCGATGTACAGATCATTCACTCTACACCTGATCGGTTTTTTGCGGAGAACGAGCCCGGTGATGTGTGGGAGCAGTCGCTGATCTCCTGTATGCCCGGTTGCTATACCTCCATGACGGCGCTGAAGCAGATCTACCGTGAGCTGGAGCGGCAGCAGTTCCTGACAGAGAAAATGCGCTCTGCTGCGGCACTGCGTGGCATTTGCGAATATCCTGCCCATACATTGCGAGAGGTTACGGAGGATGTACTTACCGTTATGTTCCACGATGTGCTTGCCGGTACTGTGATCAAGGCAGGTGAGGATAACTCCCTGCGCTATATTAATCATGGACTGAAAGAGCTGGAAAGGCTGAAGCTGGAGGCGTTTTTCGGTATGGTGAAGGGACAGCCGGTGGCAGAGGAAAACACCTATCCCATTTTTGTGTTCAATCCCAAGCCCTATACGCAGGAGCAGTTTGTGGAATGTGAGCTGTCCATTGTGCCTACGGATTATTTTGACAGCGAGTACTCCAACTTGCAAATTTTTGATGAGAACGGTCAGCCTGTGCCTTGCCAAACCATCAAAGAAGCCAGCAATGTCAGCATTGACTGGCGTAAGAAAGTGGTTTTTAAGGCAAAGCTGAAGCCTGTGGACATTACCCGATTCACAGCACGAACTGTGGTAGAGCCTAAACCAGTATACCCCTATGGTGAGGATATCACCTTTGACAATGGTGTAAAGAAGCTGCGGATCTCCAAGGAAACCGGCCTGATAGAAAGCTATGTGGTAAACGGCAGAGAATACGCCCACGGGGATATGTTCCAGCTGTTTTCCTATGACGATACAGCAGACCCCTGGGCAATGTCCGATGAGGAGCTGCGTAACGGTATCGGTAAAAATCCCAAGCCTTTTACGATGCTCACCGACGGTGACGGCGTGTTTCAGGGCTTGCACTCCCTGGAGATCACGGAGGATGGTCCCATTTACCTGGCGGCAGAAGCGTTTTTTGCCTGTGGGCTGACCAGAGCCCGGATCGGCTATAAAATCTATAAGGAAGGCGCTACGGTGGATGTAGATGTGGATCTGTTCCCGGCAGAAACCAATAAGTGCATTAAGCTGCATATTCCGGTGCAGGCGCAAAGCTACATTGGGCAGCAGGTGTTTGGTACAGAAGAACTGTACATGGACGGCAGAGAATGTGTGGCACACGACTTTGTGGCTATGAAAAACGGTGAGGATTACCTGCAGGTGTTGACACCGGATTCTTACGGCTCGTCCTATTGCAACGGTACCGCACGGCTGACACTTCTGCGCAATGTAACCTATGTTGCCCACCCTGTGCCGGACAGACCCTTGACCCGGGAGCGTATTTTCCTGCCCAAGTGTGACCAGGGGCAAAGAAGCTACCGTCTGCGTTTGCAGCCGGCAAAAGAGCAGGAACTGCAAAAGAACGCGGACCTGTTTGCGGAAAAGCCCTTTGCTATGAATATCTTCCCCACAGTGGATAAAAAGTCCGGCTGCGACTATGAGATATCCCATACAAATCCAGATATTGCACTGGTGACTATGTTCCGGGCAACGGAAACCGATGGCTATTTACTGCGTCTGCAGAACAACACTGCCCACGAGGCACAGACTGTCCTGCACTGCGGTAATGCAGTGAAGCAACTGCGCTTTGGAAAGTATGAAGTAAAAACTGTCCGTTTACTGGGCAATGCGTTGGAAGAAATTGATATGTTCTTGATTTAAGGAGGCAATTATGAAAAAGAAAGTACTGAAAGCTATATCCCTGTTGATGGCAGTTGCGCTGCTGTGTCTGCCGATGGTCGGCTGCGGTGGCGGCGAGGATGCAGCCAATGCAGGCAAGGAAGAGATCGTTGTTTCCTACTATACCGGTGAATTTGGTGACGAGTGGATCAAAAACCTGGCAGAGCAGTGGAATGTCACCAGTGACAAGTATTATGTCAGTGCCAAGGGCAACCTGAATCTGTCCGGTGTGGTGATCGCGGATATTAAGTCCGGTACCAAGAACGATATTATTATCACAGAGGACTGCAATTTTGGCACCATTTTTGACAGCAATTACCTGGAGAGTCTGAATGAACTGCTGGCCGCAACTGCGGATGGGGAGAGCGTTACCATCGGCGATAAGATTATGAATAAGGATACCTGGATGGAAATGGCGACCAAGGATGGCGTTACCTATATGGTTCCTTACAACATCAGCCCCACCGGTCTGATTTTTGACTATGACCGTTTCGCAGAAAACGGCTGGCTTTTTGACAAGGACGGCAAGCTGGGTGGCAGTAACGGCGTTCATCCCGGCAAGGATGGCGTGGAGGGCACCTATGATGACGGACAGCCCCAGAATATGGACCAGTTCAAGGCTATGTGCGAAAAGATCCGCAACAGCGGCACAGAAGTATTTCTGTATATGGGCGCAAAGCATCCGGAGTATGTAAGCAATGTGGCCTATGCCTACCTTGCCCAGTATTTGGGAGAGGAAGGCTTCCGTACCTTCTATCAGCACGATTCCAAGGGTGCTGAGGTAGAGCTGTACGACGGCAGAAAGACGGTCATTACCGTTGAAAACGGCTATGAGTCTATGACTATGAAGGGCGTGGACAAAATGGGTCAGTTTCTGAGTGAATACTTAGGAAACCGCAACTATGTCAGTGAGGCAACACTAAGTGATGTGGCGCTGACTGTGGATGCCTCCCATACCCAGTTCCTGACTGCCGGCGGTCCTGCGTTTATTGTGGAGGGTAACTGGTTTGAAAACGGTTCCCGGCAGTTGATTGAGAGTATGAAGAACTATGACCCGGATGCCAAGGCATACGGCGAAGCGGACTACCGCTACATGCTGGTTCCTGCCAGCGCCGAGGGCAAGAGTGTGATCCACTCCCAGACCGGCGGCAGCATTTTGGTGGTTAAGCAGGAAAATGAAGAAAAGCGTGCAGCCATTATGGACTTTTTAAGCTTTATGCTTTCTGACAGCAATATGGGTCAGGTCGTCCAGCAGACCGGTATGCTGTGGAACTATAACTACAAGCTGTCCGAAGCGCACTTAAGCGGTATGACCAAGTTTACCCGCAATGCATATGATTTGCTGCAGGATACAGACAATGTGATCGTACGATCTGCATTCATTGACACAGCTTCTGTGCCGGTATATGCCTATTCTGCCCTGGGCACCAGCTATATGACCTACAACATGAGCACACAGCAAGAGCCTCTGCCGGCGCTGATTTCGGGTGCCGGTGGCGATGTGCAGAAGTTTATGCAGGAAATTGCTGCCTATAATACGGCAGACAGATGGGCAACCTGGCTGAATCAGGCCAAGAGCTATGGCTATTATTCCTAAGATAGCCAGCATAATCCACAGAAAGGGTGAGATAAATGCGGAAAAAAGGCCGGATTGGCAAGGTTAAGGATAATCTGTTCGTATATTCTCTGATCGGTTATCCTTTGATCCTGTTCTGCATTTTCTATATCGGCATCAATTTTAACTCCATTATTCTGGCGTTCCAAAGCATTGATGGCGCCGGCAAGCACTTTGCCGGGTTTAAGAACTTTCAGCTGTTTTGGCAGGAAATGACAAGCAGCGGTAACTTGCTGTTTTACAGTCTGATCAACTCTTTGAAGATGTATGCGATCAACCTTGTGATCTGTATGCCGCTTTATATTTGTTTTTCGTATCTGCTGTTCAAAAAATGCCTTTTCAATCGGGTGATCAGCTTCCTTGTTATGATTCCCTCCATTATGTCCGGCCTGGTGATCTCGCTTGTGTTCGTGAACTTCATCGGGTCCAACGGTCCGCTTACGGAACTGTGCAGGATATTTGGTATCAATGAGGGCAAGTGGATCAATCTGCTGCACAGCGAAGAATATGCCTTTGGTACCACACTGTTTTACTCCATTTGGCTTTCTTTCTCTACAAGCCTTTTGGTATATCCCACCGCAATGCGCGGTATCAGTCCTGAGGTGTTTGAAAGCGCCAAGATCGACGGCGTGTCCAATATGTTCCAAGAGCTGCGCTATATTATCCTGCCCTTGATCTATCCCACCCTGACCACCTTCCTGGTCACCGGCTTTGCGGCTATTTTCTCCAATGGCGGACCGCTGCTGGAGTTCTACTATACCGATGCCCCCAGCTATGTTTCCAATATGGGCTACTACTTCACACGGTCTGTTTTGGTGGATGCAACGGAGTTTTCCTACCCCAAATACGCTGCAGGCGGATTGATCTTGACCGTGTTGATCGGACCTCTGACCTTGCTTCTCAAGCGTTTTTTGGAGAAGTTTGACTACACAGTGGAGAAAAAAGTATGACACAACCCAAACAGAGTTTAAAGCCTTTCGCCGGAAAGAATACCGTGACCCCAATGGATGTGCTTGCCAAGGTGGTTTATTGGGTGCTTTGGGGCGTTTTGATCATCTATGCCCTTTCCATGCTGGTGCTTCCTGTCTATATGCTGATCACCAGCCTGAAGGCGGATAATCTGGAGTGTATGTACAACCCCTTCGGATTGCCTGCCAAACTGAATTGGTCCAATTTCTCGGAGATATTTGTGATCTTTGATGAGAAGCTGGAGGTCAGTGTCGGCAGTATGTTTGCGGTGAGTATCCTTACCTCCGTTCTGAAGCCGCTGCTGAGCACCTTCTTCACAGCCTGCTTTGCCTATGTGGAAGCCAAGTACGAATTTTTTGGCAGAAAGTTTTATTTCGCCCTGGGCATTATCATTATGATTTTGCCCATTGTAGGCAGTATGCCCTCTGCCATGCAAATCAACAAGGCGTTGGGCGTGTACGACAATCTGTTTTTGAATATTCTCACCAGCCCGGTGGGCTGCTTCTGGGGCACAAACTTCCTTCTGATGTACGGTGCCTTTAAGTCGATCCCCTGGGATTATGCGGAGGCGGCACAAATCGACGGCGCAGGACGCTATCGGATCTTCTTCGATTTTTACCTGCGAATGGCAATGCCTCAGGCAGTGGTGCTGATGGTTTTGGGCTTTATGGGTACATGGAATGACTACAGCACCTATCTGGTATGGTTACCCAGCACGCCCAATATCTCTTACGGTATGTATTTGTTCAATTTGCGTGCAGGTGCATATCGGGTATCCCTGCCGGAGCTGATGGCAGGCTTTACCATGGTTACCATTCCCACGGTCATTCTCTACGCCTGTACACAGAAGATCATCAATCAAAAGTTTATGGTGGGAGGTCTGAAAGGATGAACAGAAGGATCAAGATCCTGACCACAGTCGCTTTGCTGGCTGCCGTTACCCTTTCTTTATGGGGGTGCGGTGAAAACAAGGCAGAAACACAGCAGGGACAGTCCAAACAGACCATCGATATTCCCCAAGTGACGGTGGATCTGCAAAATCCTGAAAATAAAGTTGATGTTCCCGTCCAGGAGTCCTCTAAGGTCTTTGATGAGAACGGACAGCAGCTTTCCGACAATGAGTGGCTGCTGAACAGCAAGTTTGCCAAAAGCTATATCCAAAGCTTGGGAGCAGGCAGCTATACCTTTACATATGAAAGTGCCGCCGCAACGGGTACGATTTACCTGACGGTTACCGATGAAGAAAAGCCTAATTATGTGTTTTCAACGGATATTCCCCAAACGGTAGACTATTTGAATTCGCTGTTTTTACCCCGACTGGTGAAGGAGCAGGATTCTTATCAGGGGGATTATGAGGTGCGCTATCAGCTACGCTGCGCGGAAACGGAAGTGGAGCTGCTGGAAAAGCCCGACGGTTTTCAAACGGAAGCACTGGAAGCCGGCGACTATGTTTGGACAGCAACACTGTCCGTGGATGGCACGGAACATACATATACCCACAGCTTCCATGTGCAAAGCTTTGATGAGTATCTGCAAGCGAACCTCGATACACTGTTTTTTGATGAGCAGGCAAAGGTGCATCTTGCAGCCCAGGAAGGGGTATTTACAGTCAATACCCAGGACAATGCGGATATCTTCCGCTATACCGTTTCTCAAAGCATCATCGAAAAGGCAATTTCCGCAGGAAAGACCTGGGTCGTGCTGACCATTGCGGTGGACAAGCCTTACGCGGCAGAGGCCGCCGGAGAAAACAAGGGCTCCTTCTGGATGACCGATTCCTGGAACCAGTACAATATCGGCTGCAACAGCCTGACACCCTATACAGATGACCTGCGCAACAGAGGCATTTCCGCTGTGGTAAGCATGGCGAAAAAAGACGGAAAGTATGTATATTGCATGGAAGGCGATTTGCGTCTGGGCTATTTTACGGAGTCCACACCCTTGCAGTATTTCTTTGCCGATGGTATCCAATGCCAGGCACAGATGACACTGAGCTTTAAGTAAGGAGGCATTTATGAAACAAAAGTGGATCAGAACCCTCCTGCTGATGCTGTGCCTTGCGATGGCACTGAGTACGGTCAGCCCGGCATTGGCGCAGAAAGATAAGACAATTGTTTACGAATATGCCCTTTTGGGGCAGGAGTATGTGCCAGAACAGGGGCTGATTTCTGCCAGCACCCCCACCGGTGAAACGATCGAAAAGGATGCAGACCGTGTCCTGCTGGACTGGGCGCAGGGAAGCTACCTGTTTGAATATGAAGATAAAATCGTGAACCTGAAGGTTTACGAGAGTGCGCCTGCGGACACGCTGACCTATACGGCACAGGTGCCACAAACAGTGGCAAACGGCGTTGCGGCCCAATTTCCGGGTTTAACAGCGCAAAGCGATATTCGCCGTACCGACGGCGCGCCGGAATTGGAGCCTTATGATGTGCGTGCTGCTTTTTGGTTTGAAGGGAAAAAGGTGCAGAGCATTCCCGGCGCAAATGCTCCTGTTTCTTTCACACCCCGTCAAAGCGGTCTGTGGCTGCTGTGCTACGAGTATACGGATGTGTTTGGGGTGACACGCAGTGTCAACTATCCCTTTACGGTTGTGGATGAGAAAGTCATTGTGACTGCCTTTCAGGAGCAGTACTTCGTGGGACAGAAGATTTCCCCGTCCGACGCTTACGGCTTCTACTGCGGCAAAAACTATCCGGTGCAGCTTGCGGTGACTGCCCCCGATGGCTCCGTGACAGAGGCTGCAGACGGCTATACCATGGCAAAGGAAGGCAGCTATACCTTGACCGCCACTGCGCAAATTGAAGGACAGACGGTGGAAAAGACCTGCGCAGTCACGGTGGTTTACGGACTGCAATCCTTCTTGACCGGCGTGGAGGGTTTTGACAGCGGCACCGAGGGCCTGCGGCACGAAAATACACAGACCTTGAGTTCCTCCGACAAGGGACTGGTTTTGGATATGACCTCCGCCACTGCCGGTTTCCGATATAACGGCATTATTGATTTGAATGAGCTGGGGAAAAACACTCCTGTGATCTCCTTTGGGGCGAACCACACCTACGGCGGCAGCATCAGTGCCGTGGAGGTGACTTTGACAGATATCCATGATCCCGACAACAAGCTGACAGTTCTGTTCAGCCGCAATAGTGATGTGACTGCGGAAAGTATGGGCTATGATAATACTATGGTGTCCGCCACCTTCGGCAATACCAAGGTGGGTGCGAATAACTATCAGCCGTTAACTGCGGACGCTGTGGCATGGAATACCACCTTCCACAGCTATTGGCGGTCTGCGTCCTATGTCAGCGATAAAAAGACATACGGACCTGCGGAAAGCCTTCAGGCCTTCAATTTTGCATACGACACACAAAATCAGGTGGTATACAGCTATGGCAGCTATCACTTGGTAGGATGGGAAAATGGAGGAACACCTCCTGAGGGTTATCCCACCACTACAGGCGAAGCCTGGTATCCCATTGCGAATCTGCAGGGCAGCAAGCTGACCAATAAGTTTGCCGGTTTTACCACCGGTGAGGTTTATTTGGACCTGGCCGTTACCGCCGGGCGTGGCGATGTGATCCTTTACAGCATCGGCGGCGTGGATATGAGCAAGCTTGCACAGGGCTATGAAGATGACAACAGCTTGGCTTTGGCAGGCTTTGGTCAGGGACTGCCTGCTGTAAAGGATATGCCCTACGACCTTCCTGCAGCTTTTGAGCAACTTGTAGCGGATATGGAAATCACCGTCAGTAAGGATGGAAAGACGGTTTCCCATGAGGGAACTGCCTTTACCCCCACGGAAATTGGGGAATACACCATATCCTTTGAAGCAATCAATCAGTATGGCACAACCATCCAAAAAGCGGTGACGGTGACGGCCATTGAAAAACCGGAGCTGACGGTTTCCTATCCTGCTTCCAATGTGAAAATGGGAGAGCTTTACACGGTGCAGGAGCCAACGGTTTCCGGCTACGGTACAGTGAACTGCGTCATCACTGTAAACGGGAAAAATGTGAAGCCCGGTGATAAGCTGAAGGTTCGTGAGGAAATGAAGATTTCGGTTACAGCCACCGATCTGCTGGGTACAAAGCAGACCGAAACACAGTTGACTGTGGACCGGGACTATGTGGAGTTTACCGGAGATTTCCCCCGCAGCGCATTGTGCGCAGCAGAGTTTACCTTCCCGGAAATCACAGCCTATGATCATTTGTCCCAAAAAGAACTGGACTGCACGGTTTATGTGGACGGTCAAAAACAGGAGAAAACCATCCTCCTGCCGCAAGAGCCTGCTGTGCTGAAGGTAGAGTACAGAACCCAGCGGGGCAGCCGGTATTACGATCTGCATGTATGTCCGGCAGAGGTTTCCACCGGAAGTGACGCACTGTTGTTGCCCAAGGGCGCAACAGCAGTCACCAACGATGCCGGTACTGTGGTTACTGTGCTTGCCTCGGATCCCGTGGTCAGTCTGCCTTATAAGCTCTCTGCTACCAGTCTGCCGGTACAGTTTGTTGTGCTGGAGGATCAGCTCAGCTTTAACGGTATGCAGCTACGGCTGACAGATGGAAGTGGTACTTGCATTACCCTTTCTGTGATGGGGCTGCAGAGCACAACGCCTTACCTGTACGTCAACGATGAAAACACGCTGATTGCGATACAGAAGCAGGCGCAGACCTTTGCTTCCGGCGTTTATGAGGGGAAGACCTACTACACCTTTACTCTGGAGTATCACGATTTTTACCGGGCACTGCTCAATGCGTCCAAAATTGAGACTTATGTGCAGACGGATGTGAACGGCGTTGCCTTTGAGGGCTTCCGGGACGGTGTCTATTTGGATATTTGCCCCCTGGAAATTCAGGGAGGTACTGCATCGTTTGCAATCGCACAGGTGAGCAATCAGTATTTCTATCAATCCGCCTTTGAATACGGCGATATTGTTGCACCGGCCCTGAATACAAGGGACTTTATCGTCAATCACGCCTATGTATCCAGCGGTGACACGCTGAAACTCAGTGGCCTCAGGGCCTATGACGTTTTGACACCGGATGCGACCGTAACCGTTACCATGACCCTGGCTGACGGAACGGTGGTCTGTCAGGACGCAGACCCGGGAACCGTAAGGGATGTAACCTTTACGGATGTGGGGGTCTATACGCTGAAAATTCTCGCAACGGACGGCGTCAATGTGAAAAAGGAAACTGTATGTCGGTTTACTGTAGAGGATCGGGAGACTCCGGAAATTACGGTGAACGGCGAAGTTCCCACAACCGTAAAAGCAGGCGACAGCCTGGTTATCCCCGGCGCAAAGGCTGAGGATGTCACATCAGCAACGATCAAAGCTGTACTTTTGCGCCCTGATTACGGCATAGAAACCATCAGCAAGGGTGACGGTGCAATAGACGCTGTGGAGCTTCAAAAATTGCCTGCCGGCACTTATAAGATCCGCTATGTTGCCACCGATCAGCGGGGCAATATTACAACGAAGAGCTACACAGTGATCGTGGAGGGCTGAACATGAGAAAAATAAATAGACTTCTTGCTTTGGTCCTGTGCTGCGTACTGTTACTGTCTGTGTGCATGACAGGCTGCGGCCAAGAGCCTGCGGAGCAGGCGGAGAATACAGCGCCTATCAATGCCAATGTTTCCGCTGCCTCCCGTACACAGGGAATTGATTTTGATGCAGCTTTGGGAAGTGTTACGGAATACTCCGTGATCCTTTCCTCGTTGGCAACGCAAAGTGAAAAATACGCCGCCCAGCAGCTTGTGACCTATGTCAAGAAAATCACCGGCGTAAGCTTGCCCTATGCTTCTGACGGAGAATATTCCGACAGCAAAGTGATCTCTGTGGGGCGAACTGCTTTCCTGGAGTCCTCCGGAGTGACAGCGGATACTGAGGTTTTGAGTACCGATGGCTTTGTGATGAAAAACAAAGGAAATGCCCTGCTGATCTGCGGCGGTAGTGACCGGGGAACCATTTACGGCGTGTTGGATTTTCTGGAATATCATTTGGGTGTGAAGTTTTTAACAGCAGACTGCACCTATATTCCCAACGCAGAACAGGCTGTGGTTTATGCCTGTGACAGAACGGAAATCCCTGCCTTTGCTTACAGAGTGTATTTGGATGCGGATTCCTTCTATAATCGAGATCCTGAGTTTCAGGTTCATCATCGCTTTACCTCGGAATATCTGAATATTTCTGAGGATATGGGCGGCAATATGAAGTGGTGGCAGGGCTATGAAACCCACAATGCCCTGGCGTGGGCGAAAACGGAGCAGTATGTGGTGGATGGGGTAATCGACCCTATGTACACCCATGCGTTTTCCAATGACGGAACGAAGATCATCGTTGACCCAGTCAGCGCCGGTGCATACTGCCAGTATGCGGCAGACCTGTGCTACTCAGACGGCATCAACGAGGACGGAAGCTATTCTCTGACAGCGCACGATGGTACCCCCACCGCACTGGGTATGGCCGTGGCAGGTATGAAGGAAGTTATTCGGAGTGACGAAAACGAGAATAACTACTATATGTTCGGACAAAACGACTATTTTAACCGTCCCTGCCTGTGCCCCAAGTGTATCGAAGGCGCAAAGAAATACACCGATGCCGGTATTATGATCCGTTTCATCAATGCGTTGGCGGATAACATTGCCCAGTTCGTAGCCGAGGAAGGCATCCAGCGGGAAGTGAGCATTGTTATGTTTGCCTATCAGTATTCTTCCTATGCTCCGGTGAACGAGAATTCGGAAGGAGAGTTTGCGGTGATCGATCCCACCTGCAAGCTTCGAGATAATGTGGTGGTCCGTTTGGCCCCTATTAACAACAACAGATTTGTCAGCTACGAGCATCCGGCCCAGAATGACACCACCTATGGCGAATCCTATATGCAACAGTGGAGCGCGATCACAGACCGGTTTATGCTTTGGGATTACACAACTTGGCACGGCCTGTGGTACTGGGCGTATTGGACACTGCCTTCCTGGCACGACCGCTTGACAACAGCGGACCAAATCGGTGTGGAATATGTGTTGTTGCAGTCTACCCATCAGGAATACCCGATTTATCAGTCTGTTTTGGAACGGTATGTACTTGGGAAGCTGCTTTGGAATCCAAACTATGATGTCAACGAGCTGATTGCAGAATTCCACAAATATTATTTAGGCGATATTGCGGCTCCCTATGCCACGGAATATGTGGAGCTGATGATCACGACGGAGTATGAGGCTTTGGAGGCAAACGGCTGGAGTGCCAGTGTGGGGCTGGAATATGCAAGCAAAGCCCTGCTGGAAAATGCCATCGGACTTTTGGATCAGGCAGTCCGGGATGTGGAAGCAAGTAAGCTGTCCCGGGAACAGAAGGATGTGTATATCCAAAGGCTCGAGGTGATCAAGCTTCAGCCCCGGTATATGTACCTGTATCACTATATGCAGTACGAAACGGACGAAACACAAATGAAGATCGAGATTCGTCAGTTTATCCGGGATGCCATGTCCTACGGTGCGGTTTGGTGCCGTGAAGGATGCAAATTCGATTTGGATAATCTTATTTTCTACTAACGGTCAAAATACAAAGAATAAGGAGGACAGTATGAAAAAGAAATTGTATCTTTTGCTGGCTTTTCTGCTGGTGGCTGCGTTGATCGTTGCCGGTGTCCTGTTTTTTGTAGATTGGGGGCAGAATGGTGTTTCGGTAAGCCCACCGGAAGCACCGGTCATTCGGCTGGCAGACGACCTGTCTGTGTATTGGGACCGGGTGGAAAATGCAGAAAGCTATGTTATCAAAGTAAACGGAAACGATTTGTTTTCAACTGAGAGCACTTCGTTTTCGGTAATGTCTGTGCCCGGCACCTATACCATCGCGGTACAGGCAGTCAATCGGGCAGGAAAAAGTGCCTGCTCCAACGAGGTCAGCTATCATACTTTGGGCGTTACGGTGCCCGAAAGTGAGCTGTACACGGTGTTGGGAAATCCGGTGGTTGGCTACGGCCTGGATTACAGCTTCACCCTGGAATTGGCAGAAGGCTGCACCCAATGCGAGCCTGTTGTTAAGGTGAACGGTCAGGTGATCACACCGGATACAGCCGGTAACTATACGGTATCCAATGTCACGGAGGATTTGACCGTGACTGTAGAGGGTGTGGAATTGAATGCATATCCGGTTACCCTGCCAACCGGAACAGGATACAAATTGACAGGTGAGCCGGTTGCGTATTATGGAAAGGATTACACCTTTACGTTGACGCTGGATGAACGCTACAGCAGAAGTAAACCGGTGGTGAAAGCAAACGGTGTGGAGCTTACTGCACACAATGGTAGCTATGTGATTGAGCAGGTCACAAAGCCCCAGGTGATCACGGTGTCCGGTGTGACCATAAACACGTATGCCGTAAACCTGACCACCGGAAGAGGCTACCGGATCAGTCCCTCCGGCGTACAGACAGTTTCCTATGGAGAGAGTGTTATATTTACGGTGACAGCAGACAGTCCGTCCTACAAAATTACCGTTCAGGCAGATGGAAAGCCCCTTTCTGCAGTGAACGGCACGTACACAGTGGCAAATGTTACATCTGATGTACAGGTGACGGTGATCGTTTCCGGGTTGCCGGCGCTGTCCGGCGTGGAAACCATATTAGAGTCCACAAGCTGGAATGCCGCCTATGCAACACCGAACGGCGACAGCCTGCGCCTGTCGGCTAACAGTTCCCTGAAGGCCCAATATCTGAAGGGTTTATGGGATGCAGGCTACACCCACCTGGTGTTTACGGCCAATGCTCTGGCTGCTGCGGATAACAATACCAACTATACCCAAGGCGGTGATTGGACCCGTTATTGGGCTAATTTCAATGTCAATCAGAATGTGGACCTTCGTATTGACCTGAATGAGTTCCATGACGGCGATACCTGGTACGATTTGAACTTTAATGCAGGCGCTATGACGGTGTCGAACCCCCGCGCCTACAGCAGCAGCGAAACCCTGAGCTGGACAAAGAGCAGCACCAACTGTTACTTTGCCATGGAGGACGGTTTCTATGTGCTGGAAACCCGTGGCAACGACTTTGGCGTGACCTCTCCCACCCAGTGGCTTAAGAAATATGTGGTCAAGGATGATGTGGGGCAGCGCACCTGGCTGGCATATACCGACTACATCACCCAGGGTGATAACACCCGATCCTTGATATGGGGCTGGGGCAGTCCGGTCAGCACAATGCATATCGGCCAGTGGACGGCCATAAACGATGTGCAGATTGACGGCTATATCGATGGTGAGGTATTCAGTCTTCACTTAGACCGTGCAGGCGTAGCCCGTTATAAAATTCTGGATTGGGTGTCCAGTCGCAACAGCTGGAATGAAGATCTGGCGCTTTCCTATGTGGACGAGCAGACCATCCGCTGGAGCGCGGCATCGGACTACAAGCTTCGGCTTGCCACCACCCAGGAGCTGATCGCAGCCGGTTATACCACCCTGAAGGTCACCCTGACCGGCGATATAGGTGATGCCCAGATTTGGTATGGCGAGGATGACTGGTCTGACGGCGAGATCTGTGTCAGTGCGGACAGCTTTACAGAGGGTGTATGCACCTTTGAGGTGGATCTGACCGCCTTCAAGCCTGACGAGCTGTTTACCATGATGGCAAACGGGGCGAAGTTTACCGATATGACGGTGAAGATCGAGCCTGTGAAGCTGACGACCTACCGTGTGACCCTGCCCACCGGCAAGGGCTACACCATCAGCGGCGCTTCTGCTGCCGCCCAGGGCCGCAGCTACAGCTTTACCCTTTCCTTGCAGGAAGGCTATACACTCAGCAGTCCCATCGTGAAGGTCAACGGTAAGATGGTAGAGGGCACAGGTGTCTACACCGTAGAAAATGTGCAGGAAGACCTGAATATCACGGTGGAAAACATCCGACTGAATACCTACTCCGTGACCAAGGTAGCCGGAACCGGCTATACGATCACCGGCGCGGACCGTGTCACCCACGGCAAAAACTACACCTTCCGGGTAACGGCACAAAATCCGGATGTAACTGTGGTGGTGCTGGTAAACGGCGCCGTGCTTACCGGTAAAAACGGCAAATATACGGTAAAAAAGGTCAGTGAAAATCTGACGGTGACCGTTCAGGCAAATCTGCCGGAGTTTGACTCTCCTGTGGAGTTCTTCCAAAAGGAGAACTGGACGGGAAGCGTCCTCTTTGCGGACGAAAACAGCGTAAAATTAGAAGCCAACCCCAGTTTGAAGGCAGAATACATCAAAGACTTGTGGGAAGACGGCTATACACACTTAGTATTTAAAGTCAATGCATCCACCACCGGTAACTACATCCATGGCGGCACATGGGATCGCTACTGGGGTAATTTCCAGGTGGGCACACAGGATCTGCGTATTGACTTGAACGAGTTCCATGACGACGATACCTGGTATGACCTGTCCTTTATCAATATGACCGGTCCTATGACCGTCAGCGCACCCCGGCTTTACAAGAGTCCGGAAACATTACGCTGGACGAAGAGCAGCACAAATGTCTACTTTGCTATGGAAGAAGGCTACTATGTGCTGCAGACTCCCGGTAACGACTTTGGTGTGACCTCTCCCACTCAGTGGCTTAAGAAATATGTGGTCAAGGATGATGTGGGGCAGCGCACCTGGCTGGTGTATACCGACTATATCACCCAGGGCAACAACACCCGGTCCCTGGTATGGGGCTGGGGCAGTCCGGTCAGTACCGTAACAGAGGATGTCAAGGGTGGCTGGACATGGAATAACAATGTGCAGCTTGACGGTTACACCGACGGCGAGGTGTTTAGCCTCCATCTGGATAAAGCCGGTACAGCTCGCTATAAGGTGCTGGATTGGGTATCCGGCCGCAACGGTTGGAATGAAGACCTGTCCCTGTCCTATGTGGATGAGCAGACCATTCGCTGGAGTGCGGCATCGGACTACAAGCTTCGGCTTGCCACCACCCAGGAGCTGATCGCAGACGGCTATACCACCCTGAAAGTGACCCTGGCCGGTGAGGTAGGTGATGCCGAGATCTGGTACGGCGAGGATGACTGGTCCGATGGAGAGATTTGCATCAGTGCGGACAGCTTTACAAAGGGTGTATGCACCTTTGAAGTGGATCTGACCGCCTTTCAGCCTGACGAGCTGTTTACCATGATGGCAAACGGGGCGAAGTTTACCGATATGACGGTGAAGATCGAGCCTGTGAAGCTGACGACCTACCGCGTGACCTTGCCCACAGGCAAGGGCTACACCGTTAGCGGCGGTTCTGCCGCTGCTCAGGGCCGCAGCTACAGCTTTACCCTTTCCTTGCTGGAAGGTTATACGCTCAGCAGCCCCACCGTAAAGGTCAACGGTAAGGTGGTAGAGGGCACAGGTGTCTACACTGTGGAAAATGTGCAGGAAGACCTGAATATTACGGTGGAAAACGTTGGGCTGAACACCTACACCGTAACCAAGGCAGCCGGTTCCGGCTATACCATCACCGGTGCGGACCGTGTGACCCACGGTGAAAGCTATACCTTTACGGTAACGGCGGAAAACCCAGACACCACCTTGGTGGTGCTGGTAAACGGCGCGGTGGTCACCGGCAAGAACGGCAAATATACGGTAAAAAATGTCAGCGAGGATCTGACGGTAACTGTTCAGGCAAATCTGCCGGAGTTTGACTCTCCTGTGGAGTTCTTCCAAAAGGAGAACTGGACAGGAACAGTCCTCTTTGCTGACGAAAACAGCATGAAGATCGGGGAAAACCCAAGCCTGAAAGCAGATTATATCAGGTCGTTGTGGGAAGACGGCTATACACACTTAGTGTTTAAAGTCAATGCATCCACCACCGGCAACTACATCCACGGCGGCACATGGGATCGCTACTGGGGCAGCTTCCAGGTGGGGGCGCAGGATCTGCGTATCGACTTAAACGAGTTCCATGACGGTGATACCTGGTACGACCTGTCCTTTATCAATATGACAGGACCTATGACCGTTAGCGCACCCCGGCTATACAAGAGTCCGGAGACCCTAAGCTGGACAAAGAGCCATACCAATGTTTATCTTGCTGTGGAGGAAGGCTACTATGTGCTACAGACCCCCGGCAACGACTTTGGCGTGACCTCTCCCACCGCCTGGCTTCAGAAGTACGTGGTGGAAGATGATGCTTCTCAGCGTACCTGGCTGGTTTACACAGATTATATTACTCAGGGGAACAACACCCGGTCTGTGGTTTGGGGCTGGGGAAGCCCCGTAGGCACCTTTGAAATCGGTCAGTGGTCGGCTATGAACAATGTGCAGCTCGATGGCTACACCGACGGAGAAGTATTCAGCCTGGTGCTGGATAGAGCAGGCGTAGCACGATTTAAGATCTCGGAGTTTGTCTCCAACCGCAATACCTGGGGAACCTTCCGTTTCTCCAATGTGGGGGATAACAGCATTACCTTCAGCGGTGCTGCGGATCAAAAACTGCGTTATGCCGCAACCGATGAACTGATTGCTGCAGGGTATACCCATTTGCAGGTGACCTTCAGCGGCAACATCGGCGAGAGTGTCATTTACTTCGGCAACGATGAATGGGGTGAAGGCAAGTACATTATCGGTGTCAGCAAGAATGAACTGACGGCGGATAATCAGTACACCTACACAGCAAATGTGGACCTTTCCAGGATGAATGGCAATCCCTTCACCTTACTGGTAGCAAATGCGGCGGTTACGGATCTGACTGTAAGCGTTGAGCCGGTAGTACTGTCAACCTACAGCGTGACATTGCCTTCCGGCGAGGGCTACACAGTTCGCGGTGATACCACAGCGGTGCAGGGCAGCAGCTACGAATTTGCTGTGACACTGAACCAGGGATATACCCAAAGCGTGCCCCTGGTGAAGGTCAACGGCGTGGAGGTAGTCAATGTAGACGGCCTTTACACTGTAGAAAATGTCCGGGAAGACCTGAACATTACGGTGGAAAACATTGGGCTGAACACCTACACCGTAACAAAGACACCGGGTGAGGGCTACACCATCAGCGGTGCAGACACGGTGACCCACGGTGAAAGCTATACCTTTACGGTAACAGCTGAGAATTCGGATGCAACCTTGGTGGTTCTGGTCAACGGCACTGTGACAGAAGAAGACGATGGCAGCTATACGGTAGCACACGTGGACGGAGACTTAACGATCACCGTTCAGGCAACAATGCCGGAGCCTGCTGTTCCGGAGGACATCCTCCAGGGTAATAGCTGGACGGGAACGATATTGTCTTCTGACGGCAGCAGTCTGAAACTGGCTGCAAACCCATCCCTGAAGGCAGAGTATCTGAGAGATTTGTGGCAGGCAGGCTATACCCACCTGGTATTTACTGTCAACGCCTCCGCTTCCGGCAATTTCATCCATGGCGGCACCTGGGACCGCTACTGGGGTGAGGTTAAGGCTGGTACACAGGATCTGCGTATTGATATCAGCGAGTTCCACGATGGCAATACTTGGCACGGTCTGTCCTTTATCAATATGAGTGGGGATATGACGGTTCGTGACCCCAGGGCTTATAAGAGTCCGGAAACCTTGAACTGGGTCAAGGATAATTCCAGCACCTATTTTGCCGTTGAGGACGGCTACTATGTGCTTCAAACCCAGGGCAATGACTTTGGCATAACTTCTCCCACCTCCTGGCTGCAGAAGTACCTGGTGAAGGATGATGCTTCTCAGCGTACCTGGCGGATGTACACCGACTACGTTACCAAGGGCAATAATACCCGTTCTATGCTGTGGGGCTGGGGCAGTCCTGTGAACACGATCCATAGCAATGTAAACGGCGGCTGGTCCTGGAACAATAACGTAACCAACGACCATGATGTGTTCAGTCTCCACCTGGACAGAGCCGGTGTGGCTCGGTTTAAGCTGCTGGATTGGGTATCCAACCGCAACGAATGGAACAGTGCTTTGGCCCTTTCTTATGTAGACGAGCAGACCATCCACTGGAGCGCTGCAAGCGACTATAAGCTCCGTCTTGCTACCACCCAGGATCTGATTGCGCAAGGCTATACCACCCTGAAGGTCACTTTGACCGGCAATTTGGGCAACGCTCAGATCTGGTACGGCGAGGACGATTGGAGTGACGGCGAAATCTGTATCAGCGCAGATAGCTTCGTGGACGGCTCCTGCACATTTGCAGTGGATCTGACCACCTTTAAATCTGATGAACTCTTCACGATGATGGCCAATGCTGCCAGCTTTACCGATCTGCAGGTAAAGATTCAGCCTGTGAACAAGGATTACTGCAGTGTCACAGCTCCTACCGGTGAAGGATTTGTGTTCGCAGGTCAGGACACGGTCAAGAGAGGCGAAAGCTACACCTTTACGGTGACACCAACGGGAAGTGAAACCCTGACGGTCAGTGTGAACGGCGTGCCAATTACAGGCATAGACGGCAGCTACACAGTCGAGAATGTTCGGGAGGACCTGGTGATTGCAGTAACCGTTGTAGATCAAGTCAAGGAAATCCTTTTAAGTGAAAGCTGGACAGGAAGCATCTTGTCTGCTGACGGCAGCAGCCTGAAGCTATCCGCAAACCCGTCGCTCAAGGCGCAGTATCTGAAGAATCTTTGGGATGCAGGATATACCCACCTGGTATTTACAGTAAATGCCAAAGCCGCTGCCGACAACAATACCAACTTCACCCACAGCGGCACCTGGAGCCGTTATTGGTCCAATTTCGATGTCAATAAGGATGTGGAGCTTCGTATTGACCTGAATGAGTTCCATGACGGTGATACCTGGTACAATTTAAACTTTAATGCAGGCACGATGAGAGTATCCAACCCCCGTGCGTATAAGAGTTCGGAAACGCTGAGTTGGTCTAAGAGCAGTACCAATGTCTACTTTGCCATCGAGGACGGTTACTATGTGCTGCAGACCCCCGGCAACGACTTTGGTGTGACTTCTCCTGCCTCCTGGCTGCAGAAGTATATGGTGAAGGACGATGCTTCTCAGCGCACTTGGTTGATGTACACAGATTACATCACCAAGGGTAATAACACCCGCTCCTTGATATGGGGCTGGGGCAGCCCGGTCAACACGATAACGGAGGATGTAAAGGGCGGCTGGTCCTATCTTAACAATGTGCAGATTGATGGCTACACCGACGGCGAGGTATTTAGCCTGCATATAGATCGTGCAGGCGTAGCCCGCTTTAAGCTGCTGGATTGGGTATCGAACCGAAACGGATGGAATAGCGCTTTGACTATTTCCTATGTGGACGAGCATACCATCCGCTGGAGCGCCGCGAGCGACTACAAGCTTCGTCTGGCTACTACCCAGGATCTGATTGCTGCCGGTTATACGACCCTGAAGGTTACCCTGACCGGTGATTTGGGCAGTGCGCAGATCTGGTACGGTGAGGATGACTGGAGCGACGGTGAAGTTTGTATCAGCGCCAATGACTTCGTAAATGGCTCCTGCACCTTTGAGGTGGATCTGACAAGCTTTAACTCCAATGAAGTATTTACAATGATGGCGCACGCAGCCACATTCAGTAATTTGCAGGTAACAATTGAACCCTTAGTTGCATAACCTGTTTCCTGATCAGGCAGTGCTTTGCCTGCCTGATCAGGAAGAATCCGTAAATACCAACATAAAAGGGAGTGAGGCCCACAAAAATTCATGGTAACCAAGGCCAAAAATTTTTAAATAAGGGGAAATTAAACTATGAAAAAACTATTCGCTTTGCTGCTTGCAGTTGTGATGGTGTTCGGCATGCTTCCTGTTTATGCCGCTGCGGAAACTGCAACAGCAACACCCAGCCTGGAACAGTTCAGCTTGACCCTGAACGGCATCCTGGGTGTCAACTGTGTAGTTGCCTCCAACGGAGCCGATATGGATCAGGTGAAAATTCGTTTCACCACCGGTGACGACACATACGCTCAGGAAATCTCTGAGTACACCCTCCGAGGCGAAAATTATGTGTTTACTGCCAGACTGCCGTCTCACAGAGCACCGGAGACGATAAAAATCGAGCTGCTCAGCGGTAACACAGTCGTACAGACAAAGACCGACTGGACCGTTAAGGGTTATTTGGATGCTGTCAAGGAAGCAGACCCTGACAATACGACGCAGGTTCAGCTTTGTGACGCTTTGTGGAACTACTGCACCTATGCCGCATGGAATGCCCATGATGCAGAGGCTGTGAATGTGGCTGAGGTAGAGGCTGTAACGGCTGAGGATCTCGGTCCGGGCTACATCTATACAACCACGAGCACAGGCACGGAAAAAGTGTACTACGGTGCTTCCCTGGTATTCAATGATGCCGTGGATATCCGTTACTATTTCATCCAAAGCGCGGTAGCTGACTACACCGTTTCTATTAATGGCAACGTGGCAGCACCTGCCGGTACGGCGAATGTGAATGGCACAACGATGGTCTTCTATGAGATGGAACGACTGATGCCTCAGCAATATGATGACGGCAACACAGTTACCGTATCCAACGGGGAAACGGAAATTTTCGTACTGAATAATTACAGTGCTTACACCTACATCTACAACATACTTACCAAAGGCAGTCCCAGCGAGAAGCTGCCTGGCCTGCTGAAGGCAATGTATCTGTACAGCGTAGCGGCTGAGCAGTATATTGAGCCGGATGACGGTCTCATCGGACTGGTTGATCAGCTTCTGCTGGCAGATAACTGGAGCAATGGCGGTACAGCCGGTGACAGTACGCTGACGGTTTCTGCCAATTCCAGCCTGAAGGCGGATTACCTGCAGGCACTGTGGGAGGAAGGCTATACCCACCTGGTATTTACCGTCAATGCCCAGGCTGCATCCGACAATAATACCAACTATACTCACGGTGGTCAGTGGGACCGTTACTGGGCAAACTTCAATGCGGATACCGATGTAGATATCCGCATCGATCTGAATGAGTTCCACGACGGCGATAGCTGGTACAGTATGAACTTCAATGCAGGTGAA
>JAFSET010000019.1 GCA_017435615.1 Oscillospiraceae bacterium
GAGGCCGCATAGTCTTGCCCAGCATCAAATAGACTGCGCTGAGCTTAAACTCTTTGGTATATGTTTTTCGTTCGCCTTTGGGCATCTCTATCTCTCCTTTTTGTCATTTTTCGAGTTGTCCAAAATCATTATACCACATTCGGCGGCTCGCAATGACACCGCTTTAGGTTTTTTTAATTTTGTGCAACGCTTCTGCAATGCGCAGCATTGCGCCGCCCGTAGGGCGGCAATTCGATATTCTCAACAGTTCGATAAACTGAAATGTGACGGATTACGTTCACTGGACAAAACAAAGAAATAAGGCGTTGCAAAAAAGTTGCAACGCCTCGGTATGGCAGATCTATTCAGCAAACATGGGCGTTGACAGGTAACGCTCTCCGGTATCCGGCAGCAGGACCACAATGTTTTTACCTGCATTTTCCGGCTGCTTCGCCAGTTCCAGCGCAGCGTGCAGCGCCGCACCGGAGGAAATGCCCACCAACAGACCTTCCGTCCTTCCCAGCTCCCGGGCGGCTGTATAAGCCTGCCGCTCTGTCACGGCAACGATGCTGTCGATCACTTCCCGGTCCAATATCTCCGGTATAAAATTCGCACCGATTCCCATCAGTCCATGTGGACCGGCCTTGCCGCCGGAAAGCAGGTTGGAAGCGGCAGGCTCCACCGCCACGATCCGCACCCCGGGATTTTTCTTCTTTAAATAGCGGCCCACACCGGTGACAGTACCGCCGGTGCCGGCGCCGGCAACAAAAATGTCTACCCGGCCCTGGGCATCCTCCCAAATCTCCGGGCCTGTGGTTTCCTCATGGGCTGCCGGATTGGCAGGATTGCAGAATTGGTCCGGGATGAAGCTGCCGGGGATCGTGCTTGCCAGCTCCTGGGCCTTGTCGATGGCACCCTGCATCCCCAGGCTGCCCGGAGTCAGGACCAGCTCCGCACCGTAGGCTTTCATCAAAAGCTGCCGTTCCACGCTCATGGAGTCCGGCATCACGATCACCGTCCGGTAACCCCGGACGGCAGCCACACAGGCAAGACCGATGCCGGTATTGCCGGAGGTAGGTTCAATGATAACCGCCCCCGGCTTCAGCAGGCCCTGTTGCTCCGCGTTTTGAATCATGGAAAGGGCCACCCGGTCCTTGACGGAACCGCCGGGATTAAAAAGCTCCAGCTTTGCCAGCACATTGGCGCAAAGCTGCTGTTTCTCCCCGGTAGCCTTCAAATGGTACAGGGGCGTATGGCCGACAAGTTGTTCTACAGAAGTGTATATCATAACCGAAACCTCCAAAGTATTTCGTTCATTATACGGCTGTTACAAGCTCAGGTCAAGGTCCAAAGAATGTCAGTGTGCCTGCCTCAATGCGGAAAGCAAACGCTGCGCTTGTGCCGGGGTGGCATCATGACCGAAGCTGACCCGGACTGTGCCGGTTTGCAGGGTCCCGGCGCTTTCGTGAGCCAGCGGCGCGCAGTGCAGTCCGGCACGAACGGCAATCCCCTGACGGTCCAGCATTGCGGCGGCATCCTCACAGTCACCATGGGGCAAAAAGCTGACTGTACCGGTTTGATCCGGCCCTGAAAACACTGGAAAGCCCAGTTTCTGCAACCCGTAAACACATTGCCTTGCGACCATCTGCTCCCGACGCAGGATCTGCTCTGTGCCGGTGCGCCGCAAATAGCTTAACGCCGCGCCCAATCCTGCGATCCCCGGCACATTCAATGTTCCTGCTTCCAGTGCTTCCGGAAGCTGCCGGGGCATTTGCTGACTGACAGACTGTGTGCCTGTACCGCCTTGCATCAGCGCAGGCGTATCCGATGCGCACAGCAAAAGTCCTGTCCCTTGAGGACCCAACAGTCCCTTATGCCCGGGCATAGCGATAAAATCCGCTCCCAACGCTTGAAAATCAATAGGCAGCACTCCGGCAGACTGGGCCCCGTCTACGATAAAGGGCACCTGATACTGCCTGCACAACGCCGCCATTTCCTCCACCGGCAGAATATACCCAAACACATTGGAGCAGTGGGTCATCACGGCGGCATGAACACCCTTTTTCAAAGCGTCCTCCCACTGCTGCAGAGTATCTGCCCGGTCAAAAAGCTTACGGCCTGCCACCACCGTTTGCACATTCCGGGCAAACAGCGGCCGGGTAACAGCGTTGTGCTCAAAGCCGGTGATCAGCACCCGGTCACCGGGCCGGACCAGGGCATTGATGGCAATATTCAGTCCGTGGGTGCAGTTGGCGGTAAAGACCACCTGTTCCGGCTGACACGCAAACATTTGGGACGCCAATTCTCTGCAGTTATAAACGGTCTGTGCCGCTTCCATGGCCCATTTATGGCCGCCGCGTCCAGGGTTGGCGCATTGACGAAGTGCCCGTATCACAGCTTGCGCAACCTCCGGCGGTTTATGCAAAGACGTGGCACCGTTATCCAAATAAATCATAGGTGCAGCTCCTCATAGCCGCCGTTTTCCCGGTACAAATAAATTTTTTTATACTGTGCGCCGCCCTCCTTCAAGAGGTCAGCGGCAACGGAAATATCCCTGTGCCGCAGCCGCAGGGAGTAACCGCAGCCCTGTTCCTCCATCCACCGGGGTGTACGCTGTAACGAACAATCAACTCCCGCCCGCCGCAGAAGATGCTCAGCTTTCTGAGCCGGTGTGACGGAACGGAAGGTCATATAACAAATTCTCATAAAAACCCTCCCGGGCCAATGTATGCCCGGAAGAAGCCAGATGTTCAAATTCCAGTTTATCGAGCTGTTGTTGGTATCAAATTGCCGCCCTACGGGCGGCGCAATGCTGCGCATTGCAGAAGCGTTGCACAAAAATAAAAAAACCTAAAGAGGTGTCATTGCGAGCCGCCGAATTGGCGGCGTGGCAATCTCAAAGGGAAACTTTATTCATTTATGGTGTCAAAGGATATTAGGGACCTAAAATAATAAATAATCATTATTTTCAGGCCGAAACGGGTCCTTTGGGTTATTCAACATACACCCTTGCATTTTGAGATTGCCACGCCACTTAAGAGCACTGGCTCGCAATGACACATCGGTAGGTTTTCACAGAATTCGAACGGCTCGATAAACTGGAATTTATGAGTTTTTGTTCGGGCAAATATTCCTGCCGGACCTCTTGTAACTTCCGGTGTTTTGTGATAGAATATATCAGATATAATGGTCGTTGTATGCTTAGGAGGATTTATGCGGCATTTTCCACCTTAGCGGCTTTTGCGCCTGCTATCTTCATGTGCGATAGAATTCAGACCGGAAGGCTGTGTCTGAACGCAATTGTGTAACCCTGTGGATCTGTATCTGAATTGCCGGCACAGATCTTCGAAAAATATATATGTTGTCATTTACTTGAGAGTACCTATTGGAGGATATGTTATGTCAACTTTGATAGAAGAGATCAACCGACGCAGGACCTTTGCAATCATTTCTCACCCTGACGCCGGTAAAACCACCTTAACTGAAAAATTCCTGCTATACGGCGGTGCCATTGCCCAGGCCGGCGTGGTCAAGGGCAAGAAAAATTCCCGGGCCGCCACCTCCGACTGGATGGAGATCGAGAAGCAGCGCGGAATTTCCGTTACCTCCTCCGTGATGCAGTTCCAGTACGGCGGATTTTGTATCAACATTTTGGATACCCCCGGTCACCAGGACTTTTCGGAGGATACCTACCGGACCTTGATGGCTGCCGACTCAGCGGTAATGGTCATTGACGGTGCCAAGGGTGTGGAACCTCAGACCAGAAAGCTGTTTAAGGTCTGTGCTATGCGCCACATCCCCATTTTTACCTTTGTCAACAAGATGGACCGGGAGGCCAAGGACCCCTTTGATCTGTTGGACGAGCTGGAACGGGAGCTGGGCATTGAGACTTACGCTATGAACTGGCCCATTGGCTCCGGCAAGGATTTCCAGGGCGTTTACGACCGGGAAAACAGTCAGCTTCTGTTCTTTTCCGGCGTTTCCGGCAAGAACCGGGCGGAGAAGCAGGCCATTGACCTGTACGATCCTCAGGTTGCCCAGCTTTTGGACAGCGAAAGCAAGCATCAGCAGCTTATTGAGGATGTGGAATTGCTTTCTGCAGGCCGGGAAATGGATCTGGAGGAGGTTCGCCGCGGTAATTTAAGCCCGGTGTTCTTTGGCTCCGCGCTGACCAATTTCGGCGTGGAACCCTTCCTGGAGGCCTTTTTGAAGCTGACTCCGCCGCCGCTGTCCCGGGTGGCAGACTGCGGCACCGTGGATGCCTTCAGCCCGGATTTTTCCGCCTTTGTATTTAAGATCCAGGCCAATATGAACAAAGCCCACCGTGACCGGCTGGCCTTTATGCGTATTTGCTCCGGAAAGTTCCAGCGTGACGCGGAATACTACCATATGCAGGGCGGCAAGAAAATGCGTCTTTCCCAGCCGCAGCAGCTTATGGCCGCGGAACGGGAAATCGTGGAAGAGGCCTATGCCGGTGACGTGATCGGTGTGTTCGACCCGGGTATCTTTGCAATCGGTGATACAGTCACCGTTCCCGGCAAGAAGTTTTTGTACTCCGGCATCCCCACCTTCGCGCCGGAGCATTTCTGCCGTGTTTCTGCCAAGGACTCTATGAAGCGCAAGCAGTTTGTCAAGGGCACAGAGCAGATCGCCCAGGAGGGCGCTATTCAGATCTTCAAGGTCCCCAATTCCGGTATGGAAGAGGTGATCGTGGGCGTTGTGGGTACGCTGCAGTTGGATGTGTTCCAGTACCGGATGAAGAATGAATACGGCGTGGATCTGCGTATGGAGATGCTGCCCTACGAGGAGATCCGCCTGATCGAAAGCGCCGCCTGCGAGCTGTCTGACCTGAATTTGGGCTCCGACGCAGAGCTGCTGGAGGATTACCGCGGCAGAAGCCTGCTGGTATTTTCCAGCTACTGGGCAATCGATTTTACCGTGCGCCGCAATCCTGGCCTTGTGCTGCAGGAGATCGTGGTCAGCGAGGGATAAATTATGGTTACAGATGTACTGAAGATTATTTGTTTTGTGTTGGGTACAGTGGTTTCCCTGGCCTATGCTTATCAGGTGGTCTATCTGTTCGTGCCGCTGATCTTGCGTCGCAGACGGGACAAAAATCAGGCAGAGCAAAAGCGTTATGCGATCCTGATCGCGGCCCGTAACGAAGAAAAGGTCATTGGACATTTGCTGGACTCCATCCGGCAGCAGGACTACCCGGCGGAGCTGCTGCATACCTATGTGGTGGCAGACAACTGCACCGATCAGACTGCCCAGGTGGCAAAGGACCACGGTGCGACTGTGTTCGTCCGCAACAACAAGGAGCAGGTGGGCAAGGGCTATGCCATCGCCTGGCTGCTGGAACAGATCAAAGCGGAACAGGGCTATAACCATTTTGATGCCGTTGTGATCTTCGATGCGGATAATGTACTGTCCTTGAATTATATGACCCAGCTCAATAAGCTGGCGGCACAGGGCTATCAGGTCTTTTCCGGCTACCGCAATACCAAAAACTTTGGCACAAGCTGGATTTCTGCCGGCCATTCCCTGTGGTATATCCATGATTCGGCCCACTTAAATCACTCCCGGATGCTGTTAGGCTCCGGTTGCATGGTCACCGGAACCGGCTATGGCTTTACCAGGGAGCTGTTGGAACGGCTGGGAGGCTGGCCCTTCCACAGCTTAACGGAGGACATTGAATTTAGCACCTGGTGTGCAGTCCACGGCATTAAGATCGGCTATGCCCACGGTGCCATGCTTTATGACGAGCAGCCCAATACGATGAAAACCTCCTGGAAACAGCGTACCCGTTGGTCCCAGGGCGGTATTCAGGTGTCCTTGGCTTATTTTAAGGAGTATTTTAAAGGAATTGGCAAGGGAGGATGGTCCGCCTGGACCTGCTTTGACGCGTTTACCTTGTCTTTGTGGGGCTATGGCACCGCAGGCCTTTGCGGCTTTTTGACACTGCTGACGGCTGTTTTGTCCGGTGGCATATTGGGACTGGGGATCGCGCTTGCGTCGGCTTTGCTGGGAACCTATTTTTCCATGTTCTTTATTGGTGGTCTGACGTTGCTGACGGAACATAAGAAGATCAGAGCTACCACCGGCCAAAAGCTCATGGGCCTGTTTACATTCCCTCTGTATGTGGCAACCTTCCTGCCTGTTGCCATTTTCTCGGTGTTCCATAAATATGAGTGGACCCCCATCGAGCATACGGAGGCGGTTTCCATCAAGGAATTGCAGGAGCAGAAATAAACCCAAAAAGGCTCTTTACAGAATGAGGGTTATTGGGTATAATATATGCGATATTTTACAGGAAACGGGGACAAAGACCCATGAATATTGAATTTGATGTCTACAAGCAAAAGCTCAACGAGGTCAAGCCCACGCTGGACGGTCTTGCGGCATCCTTAAATATTGAAGGACTGCGCAATGAGCTGGAGCGGCTGCACGCAATGCAGGAGGCTCCCGGCTTTTGGGATAATCCGGAAAAAAGCCAGCAAGTGGTTATGAAGACAAAATCCGCGGAGAATAAGCTGGAAAACTACAGTAAAATGACTTCCTCCTGGGAAGACTTAATGACCATCTGCGAAATGGCTGCCGAGGAAGATGACGACTCCATGCTGGACGAGCTGAAGGAAGGCTTCGCAAAGCTGTCCTCCGATATGGAGCGCTGCCGTCTGCAGACCCTGCTGACCGGCAACTATGACGGCAACAACGCCCTGGTCAGCTTCCACTCCGGTGCCGGCGGCACAGAGGCTCAGGACTGGTGCCAAATGCTTTACCGGATGTATACCCGTTGGGCAGAGGCCCATGGCTACACCTATAAGATCCTGGACTACCTGGAGGGTGACGAAGCAGGCCTGAAATCCGCGGATATCCTCATCGAAGGTGAGAATGCCTACGGCTTCCTGAAGGGGGAGAACGGCGTGCGCCGCCTGGTCCGGGTATCTCCCTTTGATGCCAATGCCCGGCGGCAGACCTCCTTTGCGGCTATTGAAGTGATCCCGGATATTCAGGATGACTCCCAGGATGTGGAGATCCGCCCGGAGGATTACGAAATGCAGGTTTTCCGGTCCTCCGGTGCCGGCGGTCAGCACATCAACAAAACCAGCTCTGCTGTGCGTTTGATCCACAAAGCCACCGGCATTGTGGTGGCCTGTCAGACAGAGCGCAGCCAGTTCCAAAACAAGGAGACCTGTCTGCGTATGCTCCGAAGCAAGCTGGTGGAGATTAAGGAACGGGAACACCTGGACAAGATCTCCGATATCAAAGGCGTGCAGCAGAAAATCGAGTGGGGCAGCCAGATCCGCAACTATGTCTTTATGCCCTATACACTGGTTAAGGATACCCGCACCGGCTGCGAGACCTCCAATGTTAATGCGGTGATGGACGGCGGCCTGGATCCCTTTATCAATGCGTACCTGACCTGCGCCGCTACCGGAAACTGGGTCACAAAATAATATTTTTTACAGAAAAAACAGAATTTCACAATAAAACTCTTGAAATTTCAAATTGGGTATGTTACAATACCTTAGCTTATAAATGCCCGGGACCGGGTATATGAATGATTCACGATCCGCAGGAAGCGGTTTTGAAGTGGAATGCGGAGGGAGGTTGCGAAAATGGAAGTTTTGAAGACGATTTTGACAGTTGTACAGGTGATCATCAGCTTGGGCCTGATCGTTGTTGTTTTGGTTCAGTCCGGTAAGGAATCCGGCCTGTCCGGCGCCATCAGCGGCAACAATGAGTCCTACATGAGCAAGGGCGGCACCAGCACACTTGACAAGAAGCTTGCTTCTGCTACCAAGTGGGTGGCTCTGGTTTGGATCCTTTTGACTTTGGGCCTGTGCCTGCTGTAATCAAACAAATTTCGCCGCAGAGGATTTCCTCTGCGGCGTTTTTTTGCAATATCGGTTTACATAACACGACGATGAACTGCTCAGTCCGTAAATTTCAGTTTATCGAGCTGTTTGAACTTTGCGGAAACCTACCATTTTGTCATTGCGAGCCAGTGCGTACACTGGCGTGGCAATCTCAAAATGCAAGGCGATGTATTGTGCATCCTAAAGGACCCGTGCCAGCCAAAAAATATTTATTATTTAAGGTTCCCAATATCCTTTGGTAATCTGAATGAATAAAGTTCCCCTTTGAGATTGCC